>JANLHB010000015.1 GCA_024654625.1 Patescibacteria group bacterium | reverse complement strand
GGTGATAATATATGGATAGGGAAGATGGTAGATAAGTTTAAGCTTGGTCAAACACTGAGAGGTGTTGGAAGACCAAAGAATGGTGGCTGACCCCATTTCATTCAAAAAAGAAAGGTAATGTTGATTCTGATGTTATTTTTGAGATAATGAAAAATTTAATTGACAATAAAAATTTTAATAAAATTATTTTGGTTTCAGGTGACGGTGATTACAAGAAACTCATAGATTATTTAATGAAAAAAGACAAATTTAAAAAGATACTTTTTCCTAATAGAGAGTTCGCTTCTTCTTTGTATAAAAGTTTAGGTTCAGAATTCTTTGATTATTTAGAGAATACGCATATTAAATCAAAAATTGAGTATAAATAAAAAGAAAAAGGCCCCTTAGGCACTGACACCGTTCGGGTCCTTTTTCGTATTGATATCTGTTTATTATATAGTTTTCATTGGTAAAAAGTCAAGTCCAAGCGGTAATGTCCGCACACATATGGCGGTTTTTATTAGAATAGGTTTTTGATCCTGAATAAACTTAAACGGCTCAATGTTTTTAAGAGGATTGAGCCGTTTAATGTATGAGGGTAGGTCAACGGCTAATCCGCCACGGCGGATTAGCCGTTGGGGGATTTTGTTTTAAACACCTAACCTTAGCTCTTTTCCGGAGGTTTTGGTATAATTTCAAGTACTCATGTCGTCATTTGAAGAGCAATTTTTAAAGAGGGAAGAGATAAGATCCCCGGGCGGGTTTGTTAAGGTGGTAGATATAAATTTTGATGATAATACCACTCCTGTCCTCCTTTCTTCCGGTTGGGGAGAGACACTAGAGGCGCTTAAGAGCGTCGTTTTTTCTATTGCCAAGATAACAGGGAGGAGAGTTTTTGCTTGCGATTATGCTCACCTTGATAATATAAAAGGTTACCAAGACGGCTTCCCGGCAAGCGGATATATGAAGGCTCATTCGTTTATTAACCTTCTTGATGAAAAGCAGGTAAACAAAGTTGATGCCATTGGTCATTCAGAAGGGGCTATAAACGTTATCATCGCGGCCTATCTAAAGCCGGAAAAATTTAAGAATATAATCTTGATTAACCCGAGTGGAATGATGCACAATGACAGCTTTCGTAAGCTGGTAAAAAGGTTCCTCTCGGAAACCCTTTTTGAACCGATAACTATTGAGACCACTCGAAAATTTCTGATTTATGTCAGGTATGTATTTAGAGTTGTCGGATATATTTTAAGAAACCCGATACAAGCCTTTAGAGAGGCTATAGGCATATCCAGGTTTAAGATATTCCATCTGTTAAGAAATATCCAGAAGAATGGGGTAAAGGTAGCTATTGTTGTAGATAAAAATGACATAATATTTCCGGTAAATCAGGTCAGGCGGCAAGCTAAGAAGGCCAAGGTAAAAGATTTCTATCTAGTGGAGGGCGGTCATAATGAGATACACATAAACCCGGATAAATTCATAGAGACAATCAATAAAATATTTATCTCAATGGGGAGGTGATTTTTTAATATATTTTTGGTTTTAAATAGGGCAATAGGTGGCGCTAATTGAACAGATTGACAAAATTAGCTAAGCTGTTATTGTAAAGATAGAGTGTGTAATAGAGAAGCTTGGTCTTTGACATTAAATCATCCGCCGTGGCGGATAGAAAGGAGGTAGAGAGATGGGGAAAGTGAGTCTAACGCCATTGATTCTTGATCTGGCAGAAAAAGTCGATGTCGTTTACGACAAGAGCGGCAGGCAGGTCTGTTTCGCTGGGACAACCCAGGGGACTTATGACGAGCCTGACTCCGCTGGACCCGACTAAACATTAGTTAGGAAGGAGCGGGAATATCTCCGCTCCTTCCTAACTAACACTTAACTAATAAAAAGGGGTGAGAAAGATGATTTTAATAATCGGAAATAGCTCAGACAAGGCCAAGGCTGTTGTAAACGAAATCAAGAAAATAAGCAAAAAGAAAGTAATCATCTTTAAGGCCGACAAATGTTTAGAGGGAGAAGCTATAGGATTTTCTCTTCTTAACAACAAGGCGATGCTGTTTGCTGATATCAGTGGAAAAGATTTCAATTTAAATGAAGCAACCTCCATATGGTATTGGAAGCCGCTACTACCCAAGGTTTTGAGAACCATAGAGCCGATTAGGCATCAAATATTCATTCACAGGCAGTTTTTAACAATCTGGCGTTCGATTGTCAGTTGCTTGTCTGATAGGATGTGGATTAATGACTACTATAAGCTGTTAGAGGCCGAGAATAAGCCATACCAGATAAAGTTGGCTTCAGAAATAGGGTTTGATGTTCCTGATACTCTTATCACTTCTGATCCAAAAAGAGCAATAGCTTTTTGGGGATATTGTGATAAGAAAATGGTAATTAAGACTTTAGCTCTCAGTCAAACAGAAGATAGCATGATTTACACTAACAAATTTACAGAAGAAATGATGTTAAAGATAGAGAGACTGAAATCATCACCAGTCATTCTGCAGAAGCTAATCCCTACAAAATACGGACTAAGGATAACTGTAGTGGGTGATGATATTTTCCCCGCCAGGGTTGAGAGCGACAGCGAAATCGATTGGCGTAGAAGCGAGATTAAGCTCAAAAAATATCACCTGCCGGGAGAAATTAAAGATAAATGTCTCTGTTTAGTAAAGAAGCTCGGACTAAAGTATGGTTGTATAGAGGGAAATGGGGTCAGCCACTATTTATGATATAATTTATATATGCCACGAATAGAAAGAGTTGATATTGGCAACTATGTTTACCATGTAATTAATCGCGCGA
>JANLHB010000014.1 GCA_024654625.1 Patescibacteria group bacterium | reverse complement strand
TTTTATTAATTTACAGGGGAAAGACGATAAACCTTAGATAGTTTACTTGCGGTATCAATATCTTCACGACGAAGTGCTACTCTCACATCATCCAATTTTTCTGCATCTTCAAGAGATAGGTAAGGAGACCATCCTTCACCTGTCTCGATTAGTTCAATGTCAACCTCAACCACATAGTTTCCCTCATGCACAAGTTTAATATGATGTCTTTTTTTCATTTTCTTCTCTCCATAAAATCGTCCGACCAGGTCAAAGGATCGGGTTTATATGCGGTTACTAATACCGCTGGGGAAAAAGCATTTTTTGGAATACCCCACACCACATGTATTGGATTCCCCTCTCTATCTTTTTGTAATACAAGAACACACGGGCCCTTTGGATACTCAGGATAATATTCTACTACTTTGCCATCCTCCACGCTGGCCATAACATCTTTCACCAATATACCATCTTCAGCAAGTTCATCATATCAATGATTGGATATTCTTATTTCGCCTTTTTCAATAAGTTTAAGAATTTTCTTAAATGTATCATTCACAAGTAATAATATATTAATATAACGTTTTAGTGAAGTGCGCCGTTTGGCCTAGAAAATAACGAATGAGAATAAAATAGACAACGAATCAAAAGCGTACAAACCACACGTGATAGAGACGTCAACTCAACTTATTTGTTATCATTTTTTTCATTACTTGTTTCCAATTTTTTTATTATATATTCGGTTGCTTCGTCAAGCTTCATATCATATAACCCATATACATCAAATTCACTAAGACATATTTTGAATTCTTTTTCTATATCTGAAATTTGAGAGCACTCATATATCTCATCGGGTGGATTTTTCGTAGACCACATACAACAAATCTGATTAGAATCTGGATTTTTGTATTTTGCTTGGTATTTTTTATAAATCCTATGAAATCTGTCAAAAATATTTTTATAATTTTTTCTCATGATAACGCCGCAAATCACCGTCCGGTGTAGCACCTTGTTATGCGCCGGTAATACCAAGAGATTGAACTAGCTCTTCTGGAGAAATGACATTTACTGGGAATCTTTGTTCAAGTTGCTGCAAGTTGGTAGCATAAAAAATCGAAGAACTACCAGCACCGGAAGCGCTATCATTGGTACAAAAATAGTCAATACCATAGCCGTAATTAGCAGCTAAAGCATCACCATCTGTCCACTCACCCACTAGCTTTGAATATTTGTTGTCAGTAATTTAATTAGCGCCCTACGGGCGGACTTTTAGTCTTTATATTTCTCTGTACATTCCATAGTATGGTTATTACATCCAGGACATCCTAATTTTGGCATGT
>JANLHB010000013.1 GCA_024654625.1 Patescibacteria group bacterium | reverse complement strand
ATTATCATTAAAAGCCGGGGGAGTGGGGTTGAATCTGACGGAGGCAAACCATGTGATCCATTTTGACAGATGGTGGAATCCGGCGGTTGAGAATCAGGCCACGGATAGAGTATTTCGGATTGGTCAGAAGAAAAACGTCCTCGTGCATAAATTCATTACAAGGGGGACCATAGAGGAGAAAATCAATGATATGCTTCGCGAGAAGGCAAAAATATCATCAGACATAATACAAGTTGCCGGTGAATCGATGCTAACGGAAATGGACACGAATGAACTGATAAATCTTTTCAAATTAACATTATGATGGAAGGAAAACCGTTATGAGCTATTGGGGATTCCCAAGATATGTATCCGTATGGGAAAAGAAGCAAAAGTCTAAAAAAAAACTGGAGCAGTTAAGGAAGCAGAACAAGAATATTGAACCTGTAATAATTGAAGGCAGGACCCTGGCGCATACGTGGTGGGGAAAGGCGTGGAATAAAAACCTGGAGGAATACGCCGATTACAGTAATCGAATAGGGCGAGGGAGGAGTTACGTCCGTTGTGGTTCCGTACTTGATTTGCAAATAAGTGGAGGGGAGGTTAAATCGCTGGTGCAGGGTTCCGAGTCAAAGCCTTATTCCGTTGTAATAAAGATAAAGGCCCTGGAAAAATCAATCTGGAAAAAGATAAAAGATGTTTGCGAGGGCAAGCTTGATTCGTTACAGGAGCTGCTTGTGGGTAAATTCCCGAAGGCGTTAGATGAGATATTTACTGCCCACGGAAAGGGGCTGTTCCCCGCTCCAAAAGAGATAGATTTTGACTGTAGCTGTCCGGACTGGGCAGACATGTGCAAACACGTTGCGGCGACCCTTTATGGAATTGGTGTCCGGCTGGATAAAGACCCTAATCTTTTTTTTGCGCTCAGGAAGATTGAAATAAGTGATTTAATAACAGAAACCGTCAAGGACAAAACGGAAGAATTACTTGCAAAGGCAAAAAAGAAAAGTGGGAGAATTATTGAAGATCAGGACTTGTCATCCGTTTTTGGTATTGAGCTTGATAGCGTTTCTCTACCCGCAAAGAAGGGCAAAGCCAAAACAGTTCAAAAAGAGAAAACCCCAAAAACGAAAAAGATCGCTATGGAAACAAAAAAGACCAAGGCAAAAACACCGGGGAAGGCAGT
>JANLHB010000012.1 GCA_024654625.1 Patescibacteria group bacterium | reverse complement strand
ATGAAGTCAGGCAATTATTCGAACCTTTAGACGCAATAGATTTAGGAGAGTGCGATGTCACTTCCGATGAAGATATAGATAAACTCTTTGAGCGATTGGACAACAACGTTGATGCCCTTGATGGGCTGGTACACACTCCCGCATTTGCGAAAGAAGAGGATCTCTCTAATGGGTTTATCAATACATCACGTGATGGGTTTAAGCTTGCCCTGGACATAAGCTGTTACTCTTTAATTGCGTTATGCAGGAGCGCATTACCATTGATGGAAGTACGCGGTGGAGCCGTAATCGCGCTTTCATATATCGGCGGAGAAAAAGCCGTAAAAAATTACAATGTAATGGGTGTTGCCAAAGCCGCGCTTGAATCGAGCATTCGGTATTTAGCAGTAGATTTAGGCCCAAAGAACATTCGTGTGAATGCAATCTCTGCCGGTCCGATGAGGACCCTGGCCGCCAGGGGCTTAAAAAACTTCTCGGATATGTACGAAGGCATGAAAGAAAAGGCGCCTTTGAAGCGAAACATAACGACGAGTGAAGTAGGTGATACCGCCACTTTTTTATGCAGTGAATTAGCAAGTGGAATTACCGGAGAAATCCTTCACGTTGACGCGGGATACCATGCGGTCGGAGTGTAAGTTTATAATAATGGGACGCAGATTTTCGCAAATCAACACAGATAAAAGAATTTATCCTGCCGATGGTTCCGGCTGAAAGCCTGAACCAAAATGTTTAGGTTCAATCAAGATGATTGAACCTACAGTGATCACAACGCAGAGCCAATCATCTTCCCATAGTGAAGGACTTGCCCTCCACATACAAGGTATCAGGGCAAAAATCCTGACCATTTTTCCATTGAACGCTACCGAGAAATGGCTTAACCGTTGCAAAAAGATTTTTATTTTTTAATTCACGAAAAATGCCTTTATCAAGGTAAGGGCTAACATCAAATAATTTTTCTTCTCCATTGTCAAAAACTATTTTAATTGTATAATTCTGGTCTGGATATACTTCTTTCACTCTTGGATTCATCATAAAACCTCACTTTAAAGGATCAATTTTGAATATTTCCTGGCCATTTACCGCAAGCTCCCAATCTGCCATCAACTCATCTTTATGAATTTCTATCCATGCTTGAACTAGGCTCTTCTTATTTGTCTTAAGTTCTCCGGCAATTAGCTCGCCATCCGGAATTGAAAAAACTCCTTCCTGATCTTGGTATTTGACATGAACATGCGGCGTCTTGTGCTGTTTATTATCAAAGAAATACATAGACACAATAATCCCGTAAAACATAGAAATAATTGCCATACTTCTTCTCCTATCAGGTTGTGTGGAAAATAGTTTGACCCCTTCTTTTTTCAAGTCACAGTCTTTGAACATAAGAAGAAAGGTCTTGTCCTAAACGTATCACTTTAACATCGTAAATTGATACGGTAATTAAATCAACAAAAATCCCAACAAAAAAACTAACTAACAGGCTCTCTTAGCTGAAAGGCTGTCCCTGCCCCCAATAGCTTTCTTTCCTTTGGCCCGGACATTAAGTTTTTCTTTTATCTCTTCAATAAAAGATTCGCTTCCCACAGCTATGCTTTCAGTCCACTCACCCCGCCGAGAATTAACACCATCTTTCAGCAGTTCATTAACCCATTCTTTATGAGATTTTCTAAATCCATCATAGTTATCAAAACCTGATAATTCGGCTAGTTTTTGATATGCAATGCGTAGTCCGTTAATATTGTTCTTTTTGCCCCTATAAAAGTCGTTATTGGACCAAAAACATCCCTACTTGAGGGCTAAAGTTCAATCTTTTCAAATAGTTAGCGCGGCCCGACCCTCTAACTCTTCCCTAACTCTTAATAAATCATTTCCTTTTTTCAATGCGTGTTTGCAATTCTTTAATAGACAAGAGTTCGCCAGGAGAATAATGTTTTTCCAATCGATGGTCTAGTTCATTCTTATGACTTTCTGGCACAGGAATCTCTGACTCAATAGAGGAGATACTATCCCAGAGATCTTCCACAAAAAGTATCTTTTCCGGTACGCTTAATCGTAATATTTTCGGAACATCTTTTATCTTCATTATTATTTCCATTATTTCCTCAATTTTTACTTAAATTTATAAGATCGATATTGCTCTTTCCTAACGATGCAATCAGGCATGGTATGCGGACTTGCTAAAGATTCACTTAAAATTTACCAGATATTACACGAAAAACAATTTAAAACTGGACGACAATAGTCATCTCCTGTATTGACTCTCTTTACAAAAAACATATCTTTAATAACTAAAAATTGTATCTTCTGCTTTCAAGATGGACTTCGACCTTCTTATGCAGTGAATTAGCAAGTGGTATTACAGGAGAAATAATCCATGTTGATGTGGGATATCATGCTATTAATGTGTAAGTTTATAATAATGGAACGCAGATTTTCGCAAATCAACACAGATAAAAAACTTTTTCATACCGCTGGTTCAGGCTTGCCAGCTTGAACCAAAACGGTTAGGTACGTTTTATATAATCCAAACATACTTTAATAAGGTCATCAAAGGCAGGGTATCTCTTCTCTTTCCAACTATTGCTTTTGTTGACTTGCATGCGTAACGTCCCTCATAAGCAACCAGCACCTGTGCGGCAAGCCTGCAATAGAGGCTTGGAACAGCAGCCACAATAAACATTAAATTGCATAGTTATTTGTGGTTGGCTTCATGTGCTTGTTGTCTTTTATTATATTATCTCTACTTTAATTTGCCTTCCTACTGCCTCAGCGAATTTTTCTAATGTTGACAACCGTATATCTTTGGATTGATTCTCAATTCTGGAAATGGCAGATTTTCTTGTATGTAATTTTTTTGCTAAATTTTCTTGTGTAATTCCTGCCTCTTCTCTGGCTTGCTTTAACATAACTCCTATTTTGAAATCGTTATATCCGGATTCAAAATCCTTTGCAAATTCTAGACTTCTTTTTTTCCGTTTGCTAATGTACTTTTCAAGGTCATCCATCTTTTTTTCTCCTTTTTAAATAATTTTGCTTTCTGCTTTTGGCAAGTTCGATTTCACGTTTAGGTGTTTTCTGGGATTTTTTTTGAAATCCATTTGTTAAAATTATTAATTGTAGTCCATCGTAAAATCTTACTTCATATGATACGTCTACCCCGTGACTTTCCCATCCACTTTTTAAATATGGTGTAGAAATAATTTTTCCCCATCCATATAGTCCTCTAAAATGTTCATCACCAGCCATCCAAAAGAACACCAAATCCCCAGGATTCATTTTGTTTCGATATCTCGTCGCATACCATGTGTCTTTAGCCCCTGGAGAAATAGCTTCTCGAAGGTCATAGCGCTCAGGTACACTCTGGAAAACAAATACATTCATATATTATTTTTCTCCGTTCAATTCTAGAATTTTTACCCTAACAAGTAATTGATAAGTTTATAGATAACACCACTATTGTAATATTATCCAATAAGGAATTCCTATTCAGTTTTTATTTCTTCATATCATAATTTGTATTATAGCGTTTTATCAAACCTTCATCCGCAAAGCTAAAATATCTCTTCTCACCTATTATAATATGATCTAATACTTTTATTTTCATAATCCTGCCGGCAAAGACAAGTTCTTCAGTAATCCCTTCGTCTTCGTTACTTGGCTTTGGTTCACCGGATGGATGGTTATGCGAGAAGATCATGGCTGCCGCGCCAAATTTATTTGCCAGATTGATAATCTCTCTTACATACACATTGCTCATCGTTACCGTGCCCTCATGTGCGGTAACGATATCTATGACCTGGTTTTGGCTGTTAAGGAATATTACCTTGAAAACTTCTTTTTTCAGGTCCCTCATCCTTGGAAAAAGCAGATCATATGCTTTCCTTGATGATGAGGCTATACCTTCTATCTTCCTCTCTTCCTCAAGTATCCTTTTTCCCAACTCTACAGATGCTTTTATTTGCGCGATTTTTGCATGACTCAGACCCTTAATGCTGTACAGATCTTTTGCATCCAGCTTGTCCAGGCCTCTCAGACCCTTTGCCTCTCTGATTATTTGCCTGGCTAAATCAACAGCACTTTTCCCTTTAACCCCAACTCGCAATAATATTGCAAGTAACTCGGCA
>JANLHB010000011.1 GCA_024654625.1 Patescibacteria group bacterium | reverse complement strand
TGCGCTCGGCAGGACTCGCCCTGTACCACTAAAGGGTACAGGGCGTCGTGTACTCTTTAGTAGTACACGACGAACCTCATTCTTCTCCTCGCTATGCGCTCGGCAGGACTCGGCTACCACGTAGCCAGGTGATTTTCGATTCTCTCGCCTTTAGGCTCGTTCATAACGAAAATCCTTTCTCGTCCTGACGAAAGCAAAGCAGTTTGCTTTCTCTTCGCTATGCGCTCGGCAGGACTCGAACCCACAACCCCCTGGTCCGAAGCCAGGTGCTCTATCCATTGAGCTACGAGCGCATTTTTATGCATAAAATTTATGCAGTTACCTGTTAACAATAAAACAAATTTAGCAAAAAATCAATTTTAGAGTAGAATATATAAATGCCTAAGAAGACTAATTTTAATATCCCTAAAGAGGTTTCATATGTAACCGAAACTTTGCAAAAGGCCGGTTTTGAAGCTTATTTGGTCGGTGGTTGCGTGCGTGATCTTCTAAGAGGGGAGAAGCCAAAGGATTGGGATGTGACTACAAATGCTACTCCGGAACAGATTGTAAGTCTTTTCCCAAAGACTTTTTATGAAAATAAATTCGGGACAGTTAGTGTGGTTAATGAATCCGCCACGGCGGACGAAGATGAAACATTAAGAAACGTTGAGATAACTCCATATAGAATGGAGGCCAAGTATTCTGACAAACGTCATCCTGATTCGGTAAGTTTCACGAATAACATTGAGGACGACTTGAAAAGAAGGGATTTTACGATTAATGCTATGGCGCTAGAGGCTGTTTCAGGTAAGATTATAGATCTTTTTGACGGGCAGAAAGATTTGAAAAATAAGTTGATTAAAGCTGTCGGCGGCCCTGTTGATCGTTTTTCAGAGGATGCGCTAAGAATGATGAGGGCTGTACGTTTTGCAACAGAGCTCGGTTTTAACATTGAGGATAATACATTAGAAGCCATTAAGAGGTTAGCTAGTTCTACATCTAGTGTAATGGACAAAATCGCTAAAGAGAGAATCCGTGATGAATTTATAAAGATAATAATGTCAAAGAATCCAGACAAGGGGATGGATATTCTACGTGAAACGGGTCTTTTGAAATTTGTCATGCCGGAGATAGAGGAGGGATTTAATGTGGAACAAAACAAAGATCATATTTATGATGTCTGGACACATTCTATAAAGGCGTTGAAGCACTCGGCGGATAAGGATTTTCCTTTAAATATAAGGCTTGCGGCCCTGCTTCATGATGTTGGTAAGCCAAAATCAAGAAGACGAGACGAGAAGAAGAAAGACTTTACCTTTTATGGACATGATGTAATAGGGGGGAAGATGTCCGTTAAGATTTTGGCTAGGCTTAAGTTTCCTAAAAAGGACATTGATACTATCGCGAAGCTTGTCCGTTATCATCTTTTCTTTTCAGATGTTGAACAGATCACACTCTCGGCTGTTCGCAGGATTGTGAGAAACGTCGGACCGGAAAATGTGTGGGATCTAATGAAGGTGCGTTTCTGCGATAGGATAGGGATGGGGAGGCCTAAAGAGACCCCTTACAGGCTTCGTAAATATGAATCTATGATAGATGAAGCGATGAGAGCGCCTGTCACTGTGGGGATGTTGAAGATTGACGGAGCGAGGATCATGGAAATTGCCGGCGAGAAGCCGGGCCCAAGAATCGGTTTTATCTTGTATGCTCTCTTGGAAGAAGTATTGGACGATCCAACGCTTAATACCAAAGAATATCTGGAAAAAGAGGTTATAAAACTTTCTAAACTCCCTGATGCTAAGCTTAAAAAGATTGGTGAGAAAGGGAAAGATACGAAAGAGTCAAAAGAGAAAAAAGAGATTGAGGAGATACGGAAAAAGTGGTGGGTTAAGTAGTCCGCCGTGGCGGATTTTATCCCCAGTTGAATAAGTTCAGATACATATGAGACTTTAATTAAGTCTTTAATATGCGTCAATTTAATATCTTTCGCGGAACAAAAGGATTCATAACAATGTGGGA
>JANLHB010000010.1 GCA_024654625.1 Patescibacteria group bacterium | reverse complement strand
ATGACTCGTGGGCTATCCCATACAAGATCTTATTGCTGAATAATTTTCTATTAAACTTAACCTTGTCCTTTAATAAAATTAGTTTATATGTTTGTGTTTTTTAAGCTGCCTTTTGCAATGCTTCCCAGACAAAGCAGAGCATTTCTCTAGCACAGGCAACCTTTATTTTATTTCTATGTTTTCTATTCATAAACATTCGCATAGATTTTTTACTAAGCCGATGCATGCAGCGGTCGGCAATATTAATATATTCGGGATCGGCCCCTATCCTTCTTTCTTTAAGATTATTACTGACTTTAGGAGGCTTGAAGGAAAACTGGCACGCTTCAACAACAACAGTTCTCAGGATGCGGTTTCCCTGCTTTGTAATTCCAAAGCGAAGTTCTTTTCCTCCTGAACTGTATTCTCTAATAGAAAGCCCTGAATAGGCAGTCACCTTTGAAGGGTGAGGAAAACGCCTTATATCACCCAGTTCAGTGGTGAGAGTCAAGGAGGAGAGGGTCTTTAGACCCCGGAAGCAATTCAATGCTTTTACTTTGTCCTTATATTTAGGAAGTTCAGCGATTACACTTATTTGTTCGTCATAAGAGGAAATAAAGGTCTCTATATTATTACAAGTGCTTAGTAAGCCTGAAAGATTGAGCCGTAAGGGAGAACCTTCTGGTAGTTGGTTAATTTCTTTTTCTAACCATTTATAATGAATTTGGGTCCAGTAAGCGGCACTGGAGGATCCTCTCTGCTTTCGATAGTCAAAGCCCATTCTTTTGCAGAGGCTGATAATATGTGTTTTGATTTTTTTTACTTGATCAACTAATAATTTTCTTGATCGTATTAAATCGCGGACCGTTTCATCTTCTTCATCTGGAATGTGGACAGGAGTCAGCATCCCTTTTAAATAATATTGGGCTAATTTGATACAATCCAGTCGGTCTGTTTTTACTTTCTTACCTGGGGTTTTAGGAATTAAAGAAGGGGCTATAACTTCACACCTTATACTTTTGGACTTTAGTTCCCGGTATAGGGTATACCCAAGATAAGTCGCTTCATAGCATAATTGGATATCTTTTAAATGAATATTTTTTTGTTTTATCTTTTTTATCATTGCACTTACATTAGAACTACATTTAAAATGGAGAAGCTCTTCTCCAACTGTTTTTATTAGAGCTACGTTAAAGTTACTATCGTCAACATCTATTGAACCATAATATTTTGCTTTTTTCATATGGAT
>JANLHB010000009.1 GCA_024654625.1 Patescibacteria group bacterium | reverse complement strand
TTAGAAGTTCTCCATATTACAGCGCCCATTTACCCACACCAATCTTCTTAATCGAATTTTTATTCTTTAAACAATTCATTTTTGAATTCAAGTATGCCTTTAGCATCAACTGACAAAAATAGGGACTCGCCAAACAACCTGTCGGGCAAGCCCGCCAAAGTACACGTCGGGCAAGCAGCGCCCGTTTAAATCCAGTGGTACCTTCCCCATTCTTTTACCAATTATTTTTTGTTCAAGATTTACATTCATATTTGACAAAGGACATATAAAGTGTACTACCCGCCAAAAGGCACTTCGGGCAAGCCCGCCACACTGCACGTCGGGTAAAAAGTGTAAAGTGATCTAAAGTTTAACAAACCATTTTTATTTACAATTTATAATATTAATCCAGACTAAGCTCAGCTTAGCTTAGTCAGCTTTGCCACGCTCAGCGGGGCTTTGCAGTATTGACAGGATGAACACGATTGACCCATCCAGCGTTTAAGCGAATATTAAGCGAATATTTCTTGACAAAAAGTGGCACATACATTATTAAAGAATCTTTGGTAATTCTCTTTATGATATTCTTAAACTAAATAAAGTCTATGAATTCACATTTTCAGGAGGTATAGCATTGGATAACAGAATAGAAGTTAACCCAGACATATGTCATGGCCAACCATGTATAAAAGGTACCAGAATCATGGTATATATTATCATTGAACTTCTCGAATCCGGTTTAACACCAGATGATGTTATAAGGGATTATTATCCAAACATAACAAAGGAAGATATAAAAAATTGTTTGCATTATGCAGTTTCTCTTATTAAAGACCAGGAATACATTCCATTTGAAGAGGCTACTCAGCATTGAGATTTCTTATCGATGAAAATATCTTTCCTCAAATAACCTCCTATATTCGAAAATCAGGTCATGATGTCAAAACTGCTCAAGAATCAGGTTTAATTAAGGCCCCAGATGATAAGATCGTTGATTTAGCAATTAAAGAAAAAAGAACAATTATCACATTTGACAAACACGTTGGTGACATACTCAGATATCCCCCACAAAATCTATTTGGTATAATTCTTATAAGGATTCATCCTCCTATATTAGACGACATCTTTCATGCTATAGAGAACCTCTTTAAAAACTATCAAGCCGATTCTTTCAATGGAAGGCTTATTGTGCTATCTAGAACAGGATATAGGATAAGATAACAAATCGTTTATTAGAGCACTTACCCAATACTTTTACCAATTACTCTTTGTTCACGATTTACATTCATAATATTTTTGGCGCGATATTTATTAATTACAAGAATTGGATGGCTATACAGTATCAAACCATTTGCCAGAGTAGAAGTGAAATATATTGCTCTGCTTCTCCTGAGGACCATGACGTGTTTAAGTGGCTATCAAGTTGAGAGTTGTGTTGATGAAGATGGGTTATTATCCCCGTTTTTTTGATATGCGTACAGGAGAGAAAACGGAATAAAAGTGTGACATGGCACACTTTCCCGATCTTCCCGGCAGGGAAACCCGCCCTACAAAAGCATTATATTTTTTTCTCGCAGGTCTGATTTCTTATCCGATATTTTTTTACAGACATTATGAAAACGAAGAATTTTGCCGAAGGCTTAATCTATAGAGCAGACGCATAAACTTACAAAGCAGTTGATAGTAAATAAGTTATGAAAAGAGTTAGTGGTGATTTTTTGTAAAATGAGCGACAAGAAAAAT
>JANLHB010000008.1 GCA_024654625.1 Patescibacteria group bacterium | reverse complement strand
CGCTCTCCTGCAAATTCAATTTGAAGCTTGGCTTTTGCTTCGGGATTAAAGGTAAAGAATTGTCGTAGATTTTCACCCAGACGGTCAAGGAAATAGAACGAACTTTCAGGTGTAATTCCCGCTGAAGGAAGTTGAACAGGTGTTCCTTGTGCAAAAGCCAAAAATGGAACGAATAATAATGAAACTAGAACAAATTTTGGGTTTTTCATAATGATTCTATTATATCAGAAAATAAGATTCTGCCATAGTAAAGTGTTGATAAGAATTCAAGTATCTTCTGACTTGCACCACCCTCTCGTTCGCGCACAATATCCCCAACGTGGGAAAAAGAGGAGACGGCGGGGATGCTCCCCTAATTACTATTTCTAATAGTTACAGCTTCTTCAACAGCGTTTGAAATGTTTCTTGAAATCCAATCATATCTTTCCTTACTATTCACGCCTGCTGGGTTGTAACACTTTATTATCGCGGATAACTTTTTTCCGCTATCGCCGTACGGTATGTAATCAAACGGATTGTTTCCTTTTTCAGTAATAAATCCTTCGCTATTTTTTATTCCGTGGATATAAATGCCCACAACTCCCATTTTATTATTCCATGATTTTATAATTTCGTGGTTTATCCATTTTCTGTCTGCGGTTTTATTCCCAACAAGAACGACAGTGCATGATCTGTATTTCATCTGTTCACTTATCCACTTTTTTATGGCCTCATCACCATTGCTCGATATTGTTTCCCAATCGTTGTCAGGCGCAGGTCTATTTCCCTCAATCGCACCAATACTGCGAATTGTTGAAGCGCGCCAACAATCCGGTTTGTAATGGAAACTATAAAAAACTTGTCTTTTTGTAGCCATAATTACTAAACTAACTTACAACTTTCACAAGCTCGTAATCATCAATACTCTGGTTTAATCTTGTAGCGTGGTCAATGTAGTAATTTATATTTGGCATGAAATCGCTCCACTTAACAGGGTGAATATACGAATGGTCGTCGCCGGTATGAACTACCCCGCAAACACCATTAGGACATACTGCCGTTTTTGGTTGCTTTCTGTTGAACATATTTTTTCCAAGAATTTGAAATAATGTATCTTGTTTCCATCTGATACTGCCACAATGAACACATCCTATCGGTTGAACAAAATATTCATAACTACCATTTTCGTCTGGAATAACTACTGCCACTATCCCATTTGATCCACTCGTTCTGTCTTCTCTCGTTTTCTCTCGCAGAGAGTACGCTACTTCCCAAGGTATCCACTGGTCTGATTCCGGCGTATAGAGCTCTCTCATATTTTTTGAAATCAAAACCACCGTAACAGTGCTATCATAGATTTTATCCCGCAAATTAGAGGCGATTGTTTCGTCCTTAAATCCACCCATATCCTCTCCGTCATCTTCACCTTTAATTATATGATCGTTCGCATCCAAATGATTATGCAACCAATCAACATAATGCCTTGCTGTTGTAGGATTGCTCTCTCCCAACCTTGCGATATGCTGGACACTTGAATCACTGTATTTATAACTTACAAAAACTTTTCTTGCCATAATTTTTTAAATTTAGTTTAGATACACAATAAATAATGCCGCCCCAATCAATGGTAAATAGAAAATTAAAAGAGTAGTAGAAAACATTGCATACAACAAAGTATTTTTCTTGAATTTTTTATATTCACTTATGTCCATTGAAAAATCAATCTCCTCCTCTTTAAGTTTTCTCACATAATTATATAAATCTCGGAATAGTCGCTCTTGGGAAAGAAAATATCCATCTAAAATCCAAAAGACTAGGGTTAGAACTATCAGAAAATAAATAACATTGCTGGAATTACTACCTTTGATAAATAAAGCGAGTAATGCGGAAATCAAAGTGATAGTCCAGCCTCTTAAGAAAAATAAATTACCCGCCATTCTGCGGACGATATCCTGGATAAATTCAAGATGTTTACGTTTGTTTTCCATTGTTTGATTTGTGGATAACTTCCACTTGTTTAGGTTTATGTTAGGTAGTATACTCTAAGTATGAAAGAGAAGTCAAGCACTGGAATAGGAAAACCATCAAAACGACAGGCGGAGATTCTGCAGTTTGCCAGAGAATACCGCCGAGAGAATGGATATTCGCCCTCTTTGACCGAGATTGCGAAGTATTTTGATATTTCTATTCCAACAGTTCATCAGCATGTCTCGTCTTTAAGGGAGAAAAATCTTCTCACGACCGAGAAAGGTAAAAAACGATCTATTCAAGCACTTCATAATCATAAACTGGCAACTGTAGAAATATTGTTGATGGGGTTGATTCCCGCCGGAGGTCCCATCGAAGCAATCCCTGATCCAAGACCGATAGAAGTTCCACGCAACATGCTTTCGTCTGGTGCCAACTATTACGCGCTAGAAGTAACTGGGCGAAGTATGATAGAAGAAGGTATTTCTGATGGTGACATTGTGATAATTCGTGATCAGCAGACTGTTGATGATGGGGAAAAAGCTGTTGCATACATGCCAGACAGAAATGAGGTTACGCTCAAAAAGATTTACAGAGAAAAAGACCGAATTAAACTTGTTCCGGCAAATAAGTATATGGAACCTTTTTATGAAACAAATGTTGAGATACAAGGCAAGGTCGTCGGTGTTCTTAGGAAAGAAATTTAAAAAATGTTAAAATAATTTTATGTCACTAGTAACTATCCCCGAAGCATCAAAATGGGCATCAGATTTTCTTGAAAAAGAAGTTTTGCCGACAAATATTTCTTATCTCGTCCAATATGGAAAAGTAAAAAAACACGGAGAGAACGGCTCGACCATGGTTGATTTAAATGATTTAAAAGAATATTACGCTTCATATAACGGTAATCGCGAGGTAAGTTGGAAAAAAAATCTAGGCAATGACTTAAACTGGACTCTTTCTTTTGATAATTTAAGAGAAGTAGATACTACAAAACATGTCCACCGACTCCACCCATACAAAGGGAAATACATTCCCCAGCTTGTTGAGTATTTTATAGATAATCACACTGATGATTTTAAAAAAGAAGCTTATTTCAAAGCCGGTGATATTATTCTTGATCCATTCTTAGGTTCCGGAACAACAATTATTCAGTCTTTAGAGATGGGTATTCATTCTGTTGGTATAGATGTCTCGGAATTTAACTGTATGATCTCAAGTTGTAAGGCAACCCATTATGATGACGAGTATTTACAAAAAGCGATTAAAAAATTGATTACTTCACTTGATTCTTTTGAGCATGATAATAAAATTCAGGATTTCGAAAATGAGCTTCTTGGAGAACTTGCTAAATTTAACCTTATACATTTTCCCGGTTCTGACTTCAAATACAAAATCAATCAAGGAAAATTTGATGAAAAGAAATTTTCTATCGAAAAAGAGCGTGAGTTTTTACCTATTTATCAGAAATTGGTCAAAAAATACTCAATCAAATTAAAACAGGATAAGTCAGGCTCTTTCCTTGATATTTGGTTTATGGATAATGTTCGCCGAGAGATAGACCACGTTTTTCAAACAATAAAACAAGAGAAAGATGTTAAGGCTAGAAAAATGCTCGCTCTTATTTTGAGTAGAACCATTAGATCATGCCGTGCAACTACACATAGCGACTTAGCAACTCTTAAAGAGCCACAACTCACAACTTACTATTGTTATAAGCACAAAAAAATCTGCAAGCCTCTTTTTTCTATAACAAGCATGCTCAATCGCTACGCGCTTGATACCTTGAGTAGAATTAGAGAATTTAAAAGATTGCGTAAGCCCGTCCATTATTCTGTATTAACTGGTGACTCAAGAGCTGTAAATATTTTTGAGAAAATAGAAAAACAGAACCCAGAGTTTTCTAAAATTCTAAAAAAGCAGAAAATAGCTGGTATTTTTTGTTCACCTCCATATGTCGGGCAAATTGATTACCACGAACAACACGCTTACGCATATGACCTTCTTGGATTTAAGCGCAAGGATGATTTAGAAATTGGTCCGCTTTATAAGGGGCAAGGAATGGAGGCTCGCCGGTCATATGCACAAGGAATTGCGGATGTCTTAAATAATTGCAAGGAATATCTCAAAGCGGATTTTGATATATTTCTTGTGGCAAATGATAAATATAATCTCTATCCAGAAATTGCGGAGAAAGCAGGAATGAAAATTGTGAATCAGTTTAAGCGACCAGTATTGAACCGTACGGAACGCGATCGAAATCCGTATTCAGAAATTATATTTCATTTTAAGACAAAATAATTTATGGCTTTATCTAAAGAACAAATAAATAGTGTTGAGGAAGTTTTGAAAGCAAGTCTGCGTAACAAGTTTCAAAACTATAAACCGGAACCGGCATCAATGCCTTTCCATACTCGCTTGCTCGGTAAAGACCGACTCGCTCTTTATTCTTTTATCCACTCTATCAATACAAATTTCGGAACGAGTATTTTTGAGCCGGTTGGTCTTGCTTTAGCGCAAAAGCATTTTAAAATGGCTACCTCGCAAGCTACAGCTGGAAATCAAATCAGTAGCGCCGCACAGACTGAAATCCAAAAGATTATTGATGGTCTTATTACGGCAACAAGCACTCCAAATAAAAAAGAAGAAATTGAGAGAATACGAAAAGTTTGTCAAACCGGTGAGATGATTAAAGTAAAACCTACAAAGGTTGATTTAATGTTTGAATCAAAAGACGGTGCATATTTCTTGTTTGATATTAAAACAGCAAAACCAAATGCTGGCGGTTTTAAAGAGTTTAAACGCACACTACTGGAATGGGTCGCTGTTGTTTTAGCAAACAATCCTAAGGCGGATGTAAATACTTTTATAGCAATTCCATACAATCCCTACGAACCAGAACCATATACCCGCTGGACAATGCGGGGAATGCTCGATCTTGAAAATGAGCTTAAAGTAGCAGACGAGTTTTGGGATTTTCTTGGTGGTAAAAATACCTACAAGGATTTACTCGACTGCTTTGAGAGAGTTGGTATTGAGCTTCGAGATGAAATCGATGCCTACTTTAAGCGTTTTAGCAAGAAATAGTCCGCCCCGAATTCCCCCAAAACAAAAAGAGGAGCAAATGGAAAATTCCTCCCCAAACCCCTCCTTTTCCATTTGCGACATCCGAATTCAAAAACA
>JANLHB010000007.1 GCA_024654625.1 Patescibacteria group bacterium | reverse complement strand
AGGGAGACAAAGGAGCCTTATTCATGGGAAGAAAAGATTGGGATGAGGGTTTGCCGTGAAGCAAGACAACGCGGTTTGATTACCAGACCCCTGAACAATATTCTGGTAATTATGCCGCCCTTGTGTATAAATATCTCGCAATTAAATAAGATGATGGACATCTTATACGAATCGCTTGAGGTTGCAACTGAAGCAAGCTGACGCCTTCCGACAATTTCTGGAAAAATTTAAAAAAATCGATGAACGGGAAGGAAGAAGGGAGCATTCCCGATTTTTTGTAAATCAGGTATGATACCCATAAATACGTGAATTCGGCCTTCGGTCTTAATCCACCTCTTTTATTTACAATAAAATGGGAATGCTCCCGGGAAGAAAGAGGCATTCTCAACTTCGTTTTGCTTAAAGAACAGACTTGATGGGGGGGGCATGAGCCTGCCAGACAAAATAGCTATAATAAGTTTATTTTATAAATCAGCAATGTATAGGGAGAGATATATCTAATGAAGAAATCTATTTTTATTTGTGTGTTCTGCCTTTTTTTGTTCAGCATAAACTGCGCTGCGGAAGAGCAGGGAAGCCCTGAAGATTACAAAACAACACAGTTAGTATGGAACAAGCTGCTTGATAACATAAACGAAAGACTCTTTAAGCTTGAGAGAGAATTTGCCGTAGAGAAAAAACAACGGCAAGAATTTAACAGTAAAATTAATGACAACCTGAACAATTTAACTAAAATCATAAACGCAAGGATTGATAAGGTAGAAAAAACAGCTTCGTTCATAGAGGCAAATAATGTCGCAACCTCTTTTAAAGAAACAATAGGGGTATTAAACAAGACATCATCAGATATGAAAAAGAGAGTTGAGGCTTTAGAAGTTAGCATTGCAACTGTTGAAAAGATATATTATGTATCTCAAAAACCGTTAGAAACCTTAATGAAGGCAATAGGCGAAAATGCGGCGGTTATCAATAAAATTAATGAAAAACTGGAGAAACAGGAAAAAATACTATTGGCAATAAATAAGGGTTCTGAGAATCGGGATACACACAGAGAATCGAATAAAGTACCGGAATTTGCGGCCGCCGGTACGGAAGAAAAGAGGACAACTTTACCTGAGACAGCAGGCGGAACAGTAGCGTCAGAGACGGAAAGAGCTGGTACTCAGAAACCTTCAGGATCAGAAAAAGACATTTTTGTGAGAAATGTCAGTATGCCTTCTACCGGTTCAGCCACATCGATAATCGGAGAAATAATAAACAAATCAAACGTGGATTATGCTGTTGCAAACTTTAAAATACGGCTTTATGATAAGGGCGATAATCTTTTGAACACCCTTGATCTCGTCATAATAAATTTTAGTGCCGGAAGCACAAAGGAATTCGATAAATTAATATCCGGCGTTGACAGTAAAAGCATTGCAAGATATGTTATTTTATTTAATGATTCAGAATTAACCACCTATAGAGAAGAAAAAGAAATAGTTGAAGAGCAAAAGACAAAGGAGGTAAAAGTAGAAGACAAAGAAGCACGTCTTCTGCCTGCAACAGAAGACAAAGAAGCACGTCTTCTGCCTGCAGAAGAGAAAACCGTTCAAGTCGCAAAAACAAGCCCGCCGGTAGATAAAGAATTTAAGGCAATAGGTAGTGATTATTATGTAAGGGATGTTACATTTTCTGCACTTGGATCTTCTACAACTGTTAAAGGGGAGATAAAGAATGATTCAAGAGAAAACATTTCTAGTGCTTTGTTTGGTTTGAAAGTTTTAGGAAAGG
>JANLHB010000006.1 GCA_024654625.1 Patescibacteria group bacterium | reverse complement strand
CACGCAATCGGGGCGTACGCCTTGGTCTAAAGCCACCACGCACGCGGAGCGTGCGATTAGCTCTCGAAAAAGGTTCGCGCAAAGGATATGATTAGATCATAACGAACGAAGTGAGTTTGAACCTAAGGAAGCCAACTGCTCGGCTTCCGGCGGAGAATCGAAAGGATTTTCCTTATGAACGAGCCTAAAGGCGAGAGAATGGAAAATCACCTGGCTATGTAATAGCCGATTCTCCGCAGAGTCATCAAAATAAGGATGCAAAAGCTTGCTTTTTCTTTTGTTTGTTTTATTGTTTAAGTAGAGCACTTTCTTATAATTCGTATTAACATATGATCAATATATCAGGAGGATTATATGAGAAGACTAAAAGAAAGGCTAAAAAACGAGTCTAGGTATCTACGACACGATATATCGGCATTATGGGTATCTTATAACCCATTCGATATATTAAGTTTTTTCTTCTTTGCACTCCTTGTATCTCCGGCTTGGGTATTAGGATTTATCCTGTCCGCTTCAGGCTGGTATGAGATTACAGATAGTTAGTCGTAGATAGTTAGCGAATTTAATCCCGTGGCTTTTTAAAAGCCACGGGATTTTTTTGATTAAAAACATAAAGGACTCACCTTTTGATAGGCGTATCCTAAAAAGGTGAGACCTTTTTGAACTTTTTTGAAAGGCTTGTGTATAACGACCAGGAGGGGATTTGATCTTTATGTTATAATTACCCCAATATGACGAAGGAAAAAGAATGGCAAGCTATTGAGCTTAAAAAAATAATAGAAGAATTAGAAACAGACATAGAAAAAGGCCTTAGTGATGAGCAGGTGCATCTAAGTAGGAGAAGTTTTGGCAGTAACACGCTTAAACCGCCGAAAGGATTTCGTTTTATAAAGCTTCTTTGGTCTCAAATTAAAAGTCCTCTTGCTTTAGTGCTTATCGTTGCCGGTATTATAGCCGTCATCCTTGGGGAATTTGCCGATTCTTTTGTTATATTTGCGGCGGCTGTTATCAACACATCTATCGGCGTATTTCAAGAAGGAAAGGCCGGAAAAACATTTTCCGAACTGGCTTCATCTCAGAAAAGATGGGCTACTGTTCTAAGAGATGAAGGAAAGAGGGTAATAGCATCAAGCGAAATTGTGCCCGGGGATATTATCTTGGTAAAAGCAGGCGATATTATACCGGCTGATGCAAGGATAATAGAATCAAAGAATCTTGAGTCTAATGAGTCAGCTCTTACAGGGGAATGGGGATCCGTGCAAAAGGAAGAATCGAACTTAGCCCCTGATATAAGAATACCAGAAATGACAAACATGCTCTGGTCAGGCACTCTTATCGCTTCAGGCTGGGGAAAAGCTGTCGTGGTAAGGACGGGGATGAAGACGGAAATAGGCAAGATTGCCGATATGGTAAACGAAGGAGAAGTGCAGACTCCTTTTCAAAAAAATATCTCTAAGTTAGCGCGAGTGTTAAGCGTAATTATATTTTTTACTCTTGTGATCATTTTTACTATCGGTTTATTAAAAGGAGAACCTCTTACGGAGATGTTTCTCCTTTCGGTAGCGATAGCTGTAGCGGCCATACCTGAGGGCTTACCTATAGCTGTGACAGTCGTAT
This sequence comes from Patescibacteria group bacterium, assembly GCA_024654625.1. Classification (NCBI taxonomy): domain Bacteria; species Patescibacteria group bacterium. Next base: position 30,917 of record JANLHB010000006.1, on the reverse strand, counting down.
TGGCCTTAAGTATGGGGAGGATATTAACGAAAGGCGGACTAGTTAAGCACTTATCAGCAGCGGAAACCTTGGGAAGCGCGACTATTATTTTAACAGATAAGACAGGTACTCTGACTCAAGCGAAAATGCAAGTTTCAGACATTATCACATTTTCGTCGCTCTCTGATTCAAAAGATATCCATTCTAAAGATTCAGATAAAAAAAACGTACTTGAGATGGCGATGCTCTCAGGAGACGCTTTTATAGAGAATCCAAAAGCTGTTTTTGAAGAATGGGTGGTTCGCGGTGAAGCGATGGATAGGGCTATCCTTTTGGCACGGATAGAATCTGGAAATCTGTCAGATTCATCTTCTGATGATTCTATGAGGCTTGATTTTATACCTTTTGACGCAAAGAACAGATTTTCCGCTTCAATGAATAAGGCAAAGGGTAACGATAATCGCATCTACCTCAAAGGTTCTCCCGAGCTAGTGCTTGCTATTTCAAATATGGTCTACAACAACGGCGAGGTTTCAAAGATGACAAAAGCCGAGAAAAATTTATTGGAAAAAGCTTATTCGGAAAAGACAAATGCGGGTATGCGCCTTATCGCCGTGTCTTATAAAGATGGCAAGTGGAAGGATTTTAATGAGTGTAGTGACCTAATGAAAGAAGTGAGTAAGTCTGCCCAAGCTCAAGGTGGAGCTAAAAACACCGACTTTGTATTTGTTGGCTTCATCGCCTTTCATGATCCTATTAGGGTAGATGTAAAAGATTCTATAAAAATAGCCAGAGAAGCGGGGATAAGAACGATAATGGTAACCGGCGACCACAAAGTGACAGCTGAGAAAATTGCCGAAGAGGCCGGAATTACGAAGTCTGGCAGAACAATGGAAGGCTTTGAAATAGACAATTTAGATGAAAAAGAATTAAGGAAACTTGTAGGAGAAGTGTCTGTGTTTGCCCGAGTTCTTCCGTATCAGAAGCTTAGGATAGCTCAGGCCTTGCAGAAAAATGGCGAGATAGTAGCTATGACAGGAGACGGAGTGAACGACGCGCCAGCTCTCTCAAATGCTGATATTGGAGTGGCCTTAGGCTCCGGTACAGAGATTGCCAAAGAAGCTTCCGACCTCGTGCTTCTTGATAATAACTTTAGTATCATAGTTTCTGCCATAGAGGAGGGAAGGAGAATCGTCAGTAATTTGAAAAAAATAGTTACATATCTTCTGTCAACCGGCTTTAGCGAATTGATTGTTGTCGGCGTGTCTTTGTCTGCCGGTTTACCTCTGCCAATATTGCCTGTCCAGATACTGTGGACCAACATTATAGAAGAAGGATTTATGAATTTCGCTTTCGCGTTTGAGCCAAAAGAAGATGGTCTTATGCAAAGACAAGTAATTAACAAAACAAGCAGTAATATACTCACCAAGGATATCAAAATACTTATCTTCACCATATCTTTGGTAACGGCTCCGTTCCTTATGGTTTTATATTTGACACTTTTATCCTTAGGCTTACCCATAGAAGAAGTGAGGACGATAATGTTTGCCGGACTTTCTATAGACTCAATTTTCTTTACTTTCTCCCTTAAGAACTTAAGCGCACCAATATGGCGGATAGACATTTTCTCAAACAAATACTTGGTCCTCGCTTTTTTTACAAGCGCGATCGCTCTACTTACAGCACTATTCTTCCCGCCACTTCAAAAACTCCTTTCCCTAACAAAACTATCCGGATATGAATTATTGCTTATTCTCGGTATTGGACTTTTCAATCTTATATCTATAGAAATTGCTAAATATTTGATATTTGGAATACCGCGAAAATTAAAATCACACAAACTGGCTTCCGCTTAGGATTATGATAAAATTTTAATATGCTTATATATATAATAATATTTCTCTGCTCTTTCTTTCTTATAGCGCGTTCCGGCTCCATGCTTGTAAGCTCTCTCACATACCTCTCAAGACTAATGGGACTCTCAGAATACGCTATCGCTTTTATCCTTATGAGTTTTGCCACTTCCATACCGGAATTTTTTATAGGCATATCATCTACTGTTCAAGGCGCGCCGGAACTCTCTTTCGGCAATATTATCGGCGCTAATATTATAAATGTGATGGTAGTGATAGGCGCAGTAGCCATATTCTCCAAAGAAATAAAAATTGAAAGTAAAATTTCTAGAGAGAATTTCTGGCTGATATCTCTCTTGGCCTTCTTGCCTATTCTTCTCGTATCAGACGGAATCATCTCAAGAGGCGATGGACTGGTGCTTATTTTCTCCTTCCTTATATATGTCTTTAGGCTCTTGGGTGAGAAAGAGTATTTCAGTAAGATTTTAAACGGCGTTAAATTTAACCACGAAAATGTATTAAAGACATTTAAACACTTCTGGAAATTTGCCTTAGGTATTTTACTTCTTATGATAAGCTCATTCTTCTTGGTGTGGTCGGGGAAGATAATTGCTACAAACATAAATTTACCCCTCGTTTTTTTCGGGCTTATCTTTATTTCAGCGGGAACAGCTTTGCCAGAACTGGCTTTTGGTATAAAGGCTTCATTTATGGATCACTCTTCAATGACTCTTGGTAATGCCCTTGGCAGTATCGCCTTTACAGCAACTTTTATCATTGGCACGATGGCGCTCATAAGACCTATCTATTTTGTGCCGGAGTTTAGATTTACTATTGCCGTCATTTTTCTTTTTATCGGTTTCGTCTTGTTTAATTTCTTCGCTTATTCCCGATCGATTATTTCAAGAAGAGAAGGATTTGTGTTAATATTGGCTTACGTTGTCTTTCTGGCGACTCAGTATTTAGTTTAAATTATAATAATCTTATGAATATATTGCTTTTTATATTAATTTCTTTAGTGGCAGGCGCTATAATCGGCGGACTTATCGCTTGGTTTTTATCGTTTAAAAAAGTGATGGGAGCCAACGAGAAAGACGACCGCAGCATGCTTTTGATGCAGGAACAACTACGAGAGATAAGAAGCACCCTTGATACCAAACTTAGCGAGTCAACGAAGAATACTTCAGAGGCTATCCATAGGCAATTTGGAGAAAGCGCCAAGATAATACGCGACGTGACAGAGCGACTGGTAAAGCTTGATGAGACAAACAAACAGGTAGTAAACTTTGCCGACCAGCTTAAGAACCTGCAAGACATATTAAAGAATCCAAAGCAAAGAGGAGTCCTCGGTGAATATTACTTAGAGACACTTTTGAAAAATGTGCTTCCGCCGGGAAATTACCAAATGCAGTATCCTTTTAAAAATGGCGAGATAGTGGACGCGGTAGTGTTTGTGAAAGATAAAATCATCCCTATTGACTCAAAATTCTCCCTTGAAAATTATAATCGCCTAGTTGAAGCGCGTGATCCGCTTGAGAAAGAGCGTCTTGAAAAAGTATTTATGAACGACCTGAAGATGCGTATTCAAGAGACAGGAAAATATATTCGCCCAGGAGAGGGGACAATGGAGTTTGCTTTTATGTTTATACCGCACGAGGCTATCTACTATGACTTACTCGTAAATAAGATTGGTATGGTGACGGACGATACGGAGAATCTAATCCAGCGCGCGGCAAGCAAGTACAAAGTGATTATTGTCTCTCCGACATCATTCCTGGCCTATCTCCAAACAGTCCTGCAAGGGCTTAAGGCTATGCAGATAGAAGAGACTGCGAAAGATATTATCAAACGGGTAGGCGAACTGGGGAGTCATCTTTCAAAATATGACCAATATATGGCAAAACTTGGCAATTCGCTTTCCACAAGCGTAAATGCTTATAACACCGCAAGTAAAGAACTCAAGAAAGTGGATAAGGATATACTTCGTATATCTGGTGAAGCGGTGGGGGTAGAGAATATGATGCTTGATAAGCCGGATGTGGAGGAGTAGGCGTTATTCCACTACCGCCGAAGGCTCGCATTTTTTCAGGTGGATTATGAATTATTTGCAACACTTAGTGTTGCACTTCAGAGGCGAATTCAAGACAAATATTTGACTAATCATTGTGCGTGTAGTATCATCTCGGGAGATTTATTACTTTGTTCAACTGATGTCAACGTGGCACGTTGACATAAACTGAGTATATAAAGACCTTTAAAAACTAAACTTCTCAATTAAAAAAAGGGGGTATCTCTGTGAAAAAGATAATCTTAGTGCTGGTTCTTCTTGTTGCATTTCTTTTGTCTTTTGCGTTGGAAAAAAGCCATGCATATGTAGAGATAGAAGACGGAGTACTGGTGGCGTATGAAAAGAGAATCCTTTCAAGCGGTGTCCCTGACGGGATACCTGCAGAGGAATCATTGAAACTCTTTAACGGAGAGATTGCTCTGTACACTGTCAAAGGCGACAGAAACTACACTTACTGGGATTTCGGTTTCCCAGTAGACACGCGTTATACTCGCACAGACAGAATCATCTCTTACGGCAAGAAAGATGGATGGGGAGAAAAAAGCACTGAGATTGATATAAAAGAAAAAAGCATGTATAAGTTTATCCTTATGTTTGCGATGTCATTTATAGGCATACTGTTGATCAGTTTGATTGAACAAGGAGAAGGTAATAAAAAAGATCTTTTCTTGTGTTACGGAGCTATTTTCGTCTCCGTGGTCTTTACAATAGCCGTGGGGCTGACAATAGGCAAATATTCAACAACTGCCGGATATGTAATCGGCCTTATTGTAATAGGACTGGCAGGTACGATTTTCGGGCAGAAGCTTCATTGGAGATATGGCTGGTGGGGAGGCATATTCTTTTCTTGGGGTAACGCGGATATGGGCTCGTATGCCCATTTGTCGACCGACAAGGCGCTACTTGTATATGTGTTTTTCATCATATCCATAGGCGCCATATCGTACCTTACGGCAAACATACTGAATCATGCATTTTCCAAAACAAGAACAGTAGAAGAAAAGAAGTAATGGAGATATCTTTTTGATTAAAGGCGTCGTGAGAAATCACGACGCCTTTTTATTTTCACCTAAAATCACCTAAAAAAATGACCCTTTGTGTCTTTGCAGTAACAGACGAATATATGGGCTTGCCTTTTTCGGGTAAATTATATAAGATATAAGCTAATATGAAATTTGCAGTTATAAAAACGGGTGGCAAACAGTATCTTGTTGAGTCAGGGTCTGTTTTGAAAGTGGAGAAATTGCCGGAACTTGAAAAAGGCAGTAAGGTTGTTTTTAACGAAGTTCTTCTTATGGGCGACGACAATGGCATTACTATCGGCGCGCCTTTTATAGAGAAAGCATCTATAGAAGCCACTCACGAAGGAAATGGAAGAAATAAGAAAGTAACTGTCATACGATATAAATCAAAAACTCGCCAGATGAAAAAGAAAGGGCACAAACAGCACTTCTCTAAAGTTAAGATAGGAGAGATAAAATAATAAAAACGGCTCAAATTGAGCCGTTTTTATTATTTTATCCTCTATTTTTAAGGGCGCTTGAGAGAGTATTTGAGTCTGAATATTCAAGTTCTGTGCCGGTAGAGAGTCCTCGTCCAAGAACGCTTATCTTGATATTAAAGCGAGAGGCAAGAGGTTCAAGTATCTTTTTGATATATTGAACAGTGTTTTCTCCTTCAATAGTGGCACTAGTAGCTATTATTATTTCGCGCAGATTTGATTCTTCCGGAAGTTTAGCTTTCTTCTGCACTACATTAAACAATTCCTTGGCGTGTATTTTAGAAGTAGGTTCTGCTTCAGCAAGCGGGATAATTCCGCCTAGGATAAAGTAGAGGCCATTGTAGATATGCGCCCTCTCTATATTTTCAAAATCCACATCTTTCTCTACTACAAGAAGTAATGAATTGTCTCTTGATGAGTCAGCGCAAATTTTGCATATATCCGCAGTGTCTTCTTTATGTTCAAAAAAACGAAAGCATTCCGAGCATTTCTTGACGCTTTTTTTTAAATTCAGTAAAAGTGTTGAGAGCTCTTTAACGAATTTCTCATCAGTCGCAGATAGAAAGTAAGCAAACCTGCGCGCTTGTTTTGGGCCGATACCCGGAAATTTTAGAAAATATTCCGCTATTTTTTCTAATATATTTTGAGACATTATTTTTATATACTGCCGAAATCGCCTTTCTCTATTGTTGAGAAACTTACTTTCTGCTCATTAAAATATAATTCTACACTTCCAGTCGGGCCGTTTCTATGCTTTTCAATCATAATCTGGGCTATATTTTTCTTCTCGGTCTCTCTGTATTTATCTTCACGATAGATAAACATCACGACATCGGCGTCTTGTTCTATTGAGCCTGAATCACGCAAGTCAGAGAGACGGGGCACTCCTCCGCGCTGTTCTACAGACCTTGAGAGTTGAGAAAGGGCAAGGACGGGCACATCAAGCTCGCGAGCAAGCTGTTTAAGGGAGCGGGATATCTCAGTAATCTGCTGGACCATAGAGTCGGTATGTTTGCGAGGGGACATCAGTTGGAGATAATCTACAATGATAAGTCCCAAGCCATGCTGACTTTGAATTCTCCTTGCAGAAGATCTCATCTTTATAATATTATTTGAGGCGTCATCATCTATGAAGATTGGAGCCTTGGAAAGCCTGTCCATAGCATCCCGTATCCTTATGAATTCATCTTCGCTTGTGATGCGTCCTGTCCTTAGTTTCCAAGAATCTACATGCGCTTCAGAAGCAAGCATACGATCGGCTAATTGCCCAACACTCATCTCAAGAGAGAATATTCCGACAGGGATATTGTGCTTTATAGCTACGCCTCTTGCTAAGTCTAAGGCAAGAGATGTTTTACCATGAGAAGGCCTGGCGGCAAGAATGATAAGGTCTGATTTTTGAAAACCGGCAAGAAGATTATCAAGGTCGCGGAAACCAGTAGGTATTCCGCGGATTTCGTCTTTAGACTTATGCAGTTTATCAATCCTTTCCCATGCTTCATCAAGAGCATCTTTTATAGATACAAAATTTTTACTGTTTGAAGTCTGAGATATATCAAAAATCTTCTTCTCGGCTTGATCAAGCAAGATATCAATATCTTCATTTTCATCATAACCAAGTCCTGATATATGATGGGAAGCGCCGATAAGGTCTCGGAGAATTCTTTTCCTATGAACTATTTCGGCATAGTACTTGGCATTTGAAGCGGACGGTACAGAATTAACGAGATCTGTCAGGTAGCCATTTCCTCCTATTTCATCCAGTACTTTTTGCTCTTTAAGACGGTTGGATACGAATAAAAAATCTATCGGATCATGATTCTGAAAAAGTTCAAACATTGTCCTATAAATTATCTTATTCTTCTCGTGATAGAAATCTTCTTCCGAGAGAAGATCAGCCACATCGTGCATAGCTTCACTATCAAGCATTATAGAGCCGAGGACAGACTTCTCCGCATCAAGACTATGAGGGGGTATACGGACGGCGCCTGATTGAGTATTAGATTCATTTGTCATAGTAGGATTTTAACACAGTTAGGATAAATCAAAAACTATTGACAATATTCTGTTAGTATCATACTTTTGGCGGGGTTATATCTTTTTTATTTTTTGGCCTTTGACAGTGTCTTCTGTAGAGTAACCGAGTTTGGTTATCTCGTTTCGCAGTTCATCGGCTCTTTGCCAGTCTTTATCTTCACGAGCTTTTTCTCTAGCGATAGCGAACGCTAACACTTCTTCCGGTATTACTTCTTTTTCTTTTTTTGCCAGCTCAAGCCCCAACACTGCGTCAAAGTCATCTACTAACTCCAAAACTTTTTCCGCATCTTTTTTTGAGAGATTGCGCTCATCTATAAGCTTGTTTATATCTGTCACAAGATTAAAGAGAATAGCAAGCGCCTCTGGAGAATTCAAATCGTCGTTTATCGCGTTCTTAAATTCTTTCCTGATTTTAGTTAATAATTCTTTTATATTGGAAGAAAATTCTCTTTCTTCAGAAACTTCATTTAATCTTTCAGTAAATTCACGGAGGCGCAGAAGTCCGCTTTTGGCTTGAGAAAGCGATTCCCAAATAAACTTCATGGGTTTGTGATAGTGAGTTTGCAGAAGTAGTAGCCGAAATTCAAGAGGGGAGTAGCCGTGTTCTACTACATCTTTAAGAGTTATAAAACTGCCGGCCGACTTAGACATTTTAGCGTCGCCAAACTTAAGAAAAGCCCCGTGTAGCCAATATTTGGCAAATGGTTTTCCTGTTGCCGCTTCAGATTGTGCTATCTCGTTCGTATGATGCACTCTTATGTGGTCTTCCGCGCCACAGTGAATATCAAAACTCTCTCCAAGATATTTCATAGACATAGCCGAGCATTCTATATGCCAGCCTGGAAAACCTTTTCCCCACGGGCTATCCCAGCCTAGATCTTTGTTGAACTTCCACAAAGCAAAGTCTCTTAAATGCTTCTTCTCCGGATTAATACCGATCCTTGCGAATTTCTCGTCTGCGCTGGCTGATTGACTCTCATCCTTCAATAGACCGGCGAGCTTGCCGTAATCTTTAATCTTTGAAATATCAAAATAGACTCCGTCGCTTGTGGTGTATACATAACCTTTCTCTTCTAATTTTTTTATAAGACTTATTTGCTCTTGTATGTGATCTGAAGCGGAGCAATAAATATCAGGCGGTATAATATTTAAACTTTTTGTATCTTCTTTAAACTTATCGGCATAGAAACTGCCCACCTCTTTCATCGCTTCAAGTGTTAAAGGCTTACCTTCGCGCCGAAGCGCTTTGGTCATCTTATCTTCACCTTCGTCCGCGTCAGAGACCAAGTGCCCCACGTCAGTGAAATTCATAACATGATTAACTTTATAGCCGTTATACACCAAGACTCGCTTAAGCAAATCTTCAAAGATATATGTCCTTAAGTTGCCTATATGCGCATAATCATAAACAGTCGGACCGCAAGTATAAAGTCCCACTTTTTTATCAATAAGCGGTTTAAAAACTTCTTTTTTCCTTGGAAGAGTGTTGTAAAGTTTTAGCATCTTTTAAAAACGATTACATCCAACCTTTCCTTTTAAAGAAGGCGAACATAAATATAGTGGCAGTACCCATCACGCCTATTACAATCCAAAAATCACCCCTTATGCCAACAAGCGGAAGATAGTCAGTATTCATACCAAAGATGGCTGCCAAAAGAGAAAGAGGGAAAGTGACAAAAGCCATAATGGTAAGGAACTTCATCACTTCATTGGTTTTTGTAGAAAGGAGCGAGTCATTTGTCTCATGGAGATCCGTTAACGTCTCTTTTTGTATTTCTAGCTGGTTTGCCACTTTATAATATTCACCAATCATGTCAGCTAGGTGATAAGCGAAAGATTCGCCGAAGAAATTAGTTCCCGCAAACTCAAAAGAAGAGAGTATCTCTTTATGCGGTCTTATGGCTTGGCGGAAGTTTATAAGGTCGCGATTTACAACTGATATTTTTTTTACCATTTCTTTCTCTTTGCCATTAAATATATTATCTTCTATCTGGTCAATTTTTTGCTCTATATGGTCAAGCTGTCTGAGTGAGAATTCATAAAGCTGACGAAGTATATAGAAGACGAGAAAGCCGGCATGTTCGCCCATATTGCTTTTATCCAGTATTGAATTCACTTCAAACATTTTTGAAAATTCATGAAGAGGGTCAATCGTCTCATAGTGGCTTGTTATAAGGAAATTCTTTCCTATTATAAAATCCACCTCGCGTCCGTCTGAACCTTGCATCTTTTGGCTGTAAACAGGGAAATGAAGTATGAGGTAAATAAGATTAGGATAGACATCCACTTTAGGGCGAAGTGTCGGGCGCATGAGTTCATCGGCGACAAGAACAGGGACTGAATAGTCGTTTATAATTTTTTCAACATCGTCTCTCGTCGGAGACTCTAAGTTTATCCAAGTTAGCTTTTTGTGCTTATAGGTTGTCATCATAATGAGATTATTATAACGCAAATAGTAAAATTATTTAACTAGCCGGTGTGGAGATATAAATCCAAACCACAAAGGACAAAGGAAATTCCTTTGTATGGTGTCCAACACCGAGTGTTAGACATTTCGTTTCTCCACAGTTTTGATTAGAATAATTTAAAAGTTGCGTGTTAATATAAATATATGGAGAATATTTTATATTTCATCTTAGGAATAGCTTTAGGTTCTTACCTCAGCCGAAGCTGGACTACCAAAGGATTCAAAACTCTAAAGAAAAAAATTAAATCTAAAAATAAGAAAAAACATACCGAACCTCTACTACTGTCGCTCCAGTAATCTCAAAGGCCACTTCAAGGACTACCTCGGTTGTTTCAAAACGAATTATCCAAAAAGACAAAAACAAAGACAAGGTTCTCAAAATCTTTCAAGAAAATAAGAAAGTGACAAACGATGATATCGAAAAGATTCTCAAGGTGTCTGACTCCACCGCGGAACGATACTTAAACGAACTGGAGAAGAAGGGGAAGGTGGCCCAACACGGCAAAACAGGCCGAAGCGTTTTTTATACTCTAAAATAAACTTAACGTTAAGTTTATAATGTGCACCTTCCGGTAGTGCACATTTAGGTAAGATAATTAAACGGCTCATCCGCCACGGCAGATACGCCGCCTCTTGATTTTTGTTTGCCATATATGCTTAAAGGCTTTTCGCCTTTGTAAATTAAGATGATTAACCTTTGTCACCTCAATTTACCATAAATGTCACCCCATAAGGTTAACTGTACAAGAGCTTTACTTTTTTTACTGTTTAAGTAAAATAGCCACAGAAGACATTTGTACAAAACATAATAAAGGAGGTGGTCAAAAGTGATAAGGGTGAACGAGACTCAGTTTCGTAAAGTCTTCGAAACGATTTTTACGTGGTATCAAGAAAACAAGGGGATATTCACTCTCTATCCTGTAAAGGTCTTTGGGCCTCAGCACGTTTCTCTTCCAAAGAAAGTTGAGGAGGGGAGCAAGGAGCATCTGTATTGGTTGACACTTATCGCTCTCTCTGACAAGAGGACAAGTAGCACGTTCCTATATCGGAACTTTGCCAATATGTATGATCGCAATCCTCGGCTCTTTAGTAGAGGGATACGTCCTTCTCTTTGGCGCATGCGTCAACTTTTCAGAACGTATAAGATCGCACTTCCTCATAAGGAGGTCGAGTTTTTTCTCACGCGAAAGCAACATCTGGACAGGTTCTTTAATGGGGACCCTTTTGAAATTTATGAAGGGGTGGAGAATACGATAGAACTCTTAAAGAATCTGAGGAAGGTCGGTAAAGAGCACGGGGTGTCAAATATTTTTCCTGGTTCAAAAGGAAAAATATTTTGCCTCCTCTCAATGTTCTTGCGAGAGTTCAGAGACCTTTCATTTGAGAACATTGTTCCTGTTGATAGTTGGGTTCAAGCAATCAGCACATCAACAGGAGTTCTTGAAGGGAGAGGTCGTATCAAAGCACAACAGCTGGAAAAGATCCTGTCGCCACTTATGAAGGATGTCTTCCGTAAATACGAGGGTATTAAAGGGGCGGCAAATGCCACTTGGATACTTGGCAAATTTGGATGTAAAACTTGCAAGTATATCGACACGAAAGGTCTTTGTCCTGTGTATGATATCTGCAAGGGCCCATTCAAGAGGGCGAGGCATCATTCGTCGAATAAACATCTCGGTGTTATTCAACTACCTCCTGCTTATATGCAAAAATGTGCAGAGTAGAATTTAAATGATTAAGACCCCGCATAGTACGCCATGCGGGGTCGTTTTTATTATAGACTAGTCACCAGTGACTAGGGGTTATTAACCCTGTCCAAGGGGACCCCTTGGACGATTAAACGGCTCACTTCGTCAACTGGCGAAGTTAATTATCTTACCTAAATGTGCACCACCGAGTGGTGCACATTACCATCGCTATTTGTTAACACTGCAACAAAATTTGACAGATTTTGAGGCATGTGTATAATAGTTATTAATATCTAAATGATTGAGTTTTTGAAGCAATAGGGCAGAGGAAATATAATTAATAGCTTTAATTAGTGATCACTTATCATTTAACTAATTAAATAAGAAGAAATCTGCAAAGATCCCCTGAAGAATGAGGCGGAAGGGCGGTTTTTGTATTTTTTTGTTATTTTATGCATAATAAGCCATCATCGCATTTAGGAGAGAAGAAATTTTTTTCCAGATACAAGAAACCTTTTATTGACTTGCCTAACCTTGTTGAAGTCCAGACATTTTCATACGAATGGTTTTTAAAAGAGGGAATTAAAGAACTTTTTGACGAATTTTCACCTATTAGTGATTATTCTGAAAAAGAATTTACCATTGAATTTATCGGTTTTTCCGTAAGTGAACCTAAATTCAACGAATACGAATCAAAACTCAAAAATTTAACCTATAGCGCTCCCCTTAAGGTAAATATCAGACTTACCAACAAATTTCTAAAAGAAACAAGGGATCAAGAAATCTTTTTTGCCGATCTTCCTCTTATGACAGACCATGGCACTTTTATAATAAACGGTGTTGAGAGGGTGATAGTGCCTCAGTTGGCTCGCTCTTTTGGCGCGTATTTTACATCTAACATTTTTCGCGGACATAAATATTTTGGAGCTAAGATAATCCCAAACAGAGGAGCTTGGATTGAGATTGAGACGGATCCTGACGGAGCAATCTACGCCAGAATAGACAGGAAAAGAAAAATCCCGATAACTTCATTCTTAAGAGTTCTTAGGGCGGTTGAAAACAAAAAAACAAATCAAGAGATAGGATCCTATTTTGACAAAATTGATACCGGAAAAATCGCTTACATAAAAAATACACTGGAAAAAGACGTAACAACAAAGACTGACGAAGACGCTTTTATGGAAGTGTTTAAGAGGCTTAGGCCGGAAGAACCGACAACTCCTGAAAATGCCAGAGGATTTATTGAAGATATTTTCAGTCCGGCTCGTTACGATTTGTCTCAAGTCGGGCGATATAAGCTTAATTATAGGCTGGGATTCCCCGTAAATAATATAAAAAATGAATCAAAAGTAATTTCTTTTGATGATATGGTGGCGATCATCTCAAAAATAATTGAGATGAATAATGATCCAAGAGCGGTAAGCGATGATATAGACCACTTAGGAAATAGAAGGATAAGAGCTGTCGGTGAAATGCTCCAGCAAAGGCTTCGCGTAGGCATGGCGCGCCTTAAGAAAAACATTCAAGACAGAATGTCTACGCTGGACAAAGAAGTTCTTATGTCAAATCAGATAGTAAACCCTAGGCCATTTTCTGCTGTAATGAAAGAATTCTTCGCTACCAATCAGCTTTCACAATTTATGGGCCAGCAAAATATGCTTTCTGAAGTGGAGCATCTTAGAAGATTATCCGCTTTAGGTCCGGGTGGACTTACAAGAGAGAGGGCGGGTCTTGATGTTAGAGACGTTCATACATCGCACTATGGCAGAATTTGCCCTATCCAGACACCGGAAGGTCCGAATATTGGTTTGGTTGTTAACCTTTCAAGTTATGCCAAGCTTAATGAATACGGGATAATAGAAACGCCTTATAGAAAAGTAGTAAAGGGAAAAATAACTACAGAGATAGTTTACTTAAACGCGCATGATGAATCTAAATACAACATAGCTAACGCTATGCTTAGTTATGACTCTAAAACAATGCAAATACTTGATGACCAAGTGGAAGCAAGGTCTCGGACCAACCCCGGATATATCCCAAAAGAAGAAGTTGACTTCGTGGATGTGGCGCCAAACCAAGCATTTAGCATAGCCACATCTCTTGTTCCTTTTCTTGAACACGATGACGCGACGAGAGCGCTCATGGGTTCAAATATGATGAGACAAGCGACACCTTGTATCGTTACCCAAGCCCCGCTTGTTGCAACCGGAATTGAAGAGAAAGTCGCGCGCGACTCCGGAAGGCTTATTATTGCAAAAGAAGACGGCGAGGTAAGCTTTGTTGACGCAAGCGAGATAAGGATTAAAGAGAAAAAATCCAAGAAAGAAAGGATCTACAAACTGACAAATTTCCTAAGAACGAACGATTTTACCGCATTCCATCACAAACCTATTGTCAATATGGGCGACAAAATCTCGGCCGGGCAAGTTCTTGCCGACAACTCATCAAGCAGAGACGGGCAGCTGGCTTTAGGACAAAATATCCTGGTAGCTTTCCTTTCATGGGGAGGAGCAAACTATGAAGATGCTATTGTCATTTCAGAAAAATTGGTAAAAGATCACGTTTTGTCCAGTATTCATCTTGAAGAATTCTCTGTAAATGTCCGTGATACCAAACTGGGTCCCGAGCAGACTACTTTTGATATTCCAAATGTTGGAGAGGACAAGCTAAAAGACCTTGATGAAGACGGAATAGTCAGAATCGGGGCCGAAGTAAGGGCCGGCGATATTTTAGTCGGTAAAATTACTCCAAAAGGAGAGACCGAGCTAACTCCGGAAGAGCGTCTTTTAAGGTCCATCTTCGGAGAGAAAGCCCGAGACGTAAAAGATACATCGCTCAGGCTTGAGCATGGAAAGCGCGGGCGCGTTGTCAGTGTGAGAATCTTCTCCAGAGAAAAAGGAGATAAGCTTGAGTCAGGTATAATAAAACAGATTAAAATTGAAGTTGCCCAGATAAGAAAAATTTTGGTAGGAGACAAGCTATCCGGAAGGCATGGAAATAAAGGCGTTATTTCCAAAGTTTTGCCTGAGGAAGAGATGCCTTACCTCGCAGATGGAACGCCTGTTGATATAATCTTGAGCCCATTAGGTATTGCAAGCCGTATGAACTTCGGACAGATACTTGAAACGCATTTAGGCTGGGCGGCCGCCGGAGGCAACTTCCAGGCTATCACCACTCCGTTTGATGGCGTAAAAGAAGAAGAAATTAAAGAAGAACTTAAGAAAGCGGGACTCCCTGAGACGGGAAAAACAAAACTATTTGACGGCAGAACGGGAGAGGCTTTTGCCAATGACGTGACTGTCGGCTATATGTATATAATGAAACTTCACCACATGGTTGAAGATAAAATACATATGCGTTCAGTCGGACCATACTCTCTTATTACTCAACAGCCGCTTGGAGGGAAAGCGCAAGGCGGAGGACAAAGATTCGGAGAAATGGAAGTATGGGCGCTTGAAGGATACGGAGCCGCTCACATATTGCAAGAGATGCTTACTATAAAATCAGATGACATTATTGGAAGATCTGCGGCATATGACGCCATAGTAAAAGGCGAATCATTTAAAGAACCGAACCTGCCGGCATCATTTCACGTATTATTAAACGAATTGAAGGGTTTGGCTCTTGACGTAGAATTAAAAGGAAAAATTAACGAGAATAAATAAATTTTATGGAAAAAAAAGTCACAGATTTTGATTCAATAATGTTAAAACTTGCTTCTCCGGAGAAGATCCTTTCATGGTCTCACGGTGAAGTTACAAAACCTGAAACTATAAATTACAGAACTCAGCGCTCAGAGCGTCAGGGGCTCTTTGATGAGAGAATATTCGGACCGGAAAAGGATTATGAATGTTACTGCGGCAAGTATAGGCGCATCCGCTACAAAGGCATCATCTGCGAAAAATGCGGAGTGGAAGTAACGCGATCCATAGTAAGAAGAGAGAGAATGGGGCACATCGCTTTAGCAGTGCCTGTTTCTCATATCTGGTTTATACGAAACATTCCTTCAAGACTCGGACTTCTTTTGGATCTTTCAATAGCGGATCTTGAAAAAGTAATTTATTTTGCCGGATATATTATTACTAAAGTAAACGAGGAAGCTAAGACAAAACTGAGAAACGACCTTGAGAAAGAATATAAATCCAAAGTTAAAGAAAAAGCAAAAGGAGAAGAAAAAGATACTCTTAAAGACGCCTTGACTATGGCAAGGGCGGAACTTGATTCAATCAAGTCAAATAAAGTATTAAATGAAGTTGAATATCACAATATAAGTCTTAAATACGGCGAACTCTTAGAGGTGGAGACAGGCGCGGAGGGTCTTTATAACATCTGCAAAAACCTAGACCTAAAAGCGCTTCACAGTGAGATTGAAGCAAAACTTGAAACAGCTTCAGCTTCAGAAAAAGTAAAAAATCAAAAGAGATTAAAACTAGTCAGAGCCATGGACCAAGCCGGCGTGCGTCCTGAATGGATGTTCTTGACGGTTATACCTGTCACTCCGCCAGCCTTGCGCCCAATGGTGGCTCTTGATGGAGGAAGGCACGCCACTTCTGACGTTAATGATCTTTATAGACGGGTTATAAACAGAAACAATCGCCTCAAGAAGCTTATTGAGTTAAGAGCTCCTGATGTAATCTGCCGAAATGAAAAAAGAATTCTGCAAGAAGCGGTAGATGCGCTTATAGATAATTCTGCAAGGCAATCACAAAAGACGGCTATTTCACAGGCTCAAAGACGCCCTCTTAAATCACTCGCTGATATGTTAAGAGGAAAGCAGGGCAGATTCAGGCAAAATCTTCTAGGAAAAAGAGTTGATTATTCAGGACGAAGCGTTATCGTTGTCGGTCCGGAACTTAATCTGCATCAATGCGGACTGCCTAAGCATATGGCGCTTGAGCTTTTCCGTCCATTTGTAATATCAAAATTAATCTCAAGAGAAATGGCGTTTAATATAAGGGGCGCAAACAGACTTATTGACGAGAAGACTCCGGAAGTTTGGGCTATTCTTGAAGAAATTATTAAAGATAAATATGTCCTCTTAAACAGAGCGCCTACTCTTCATCGTCTTGGGATTCAGGCGTTTCAGCCTGTTCTTATAGAAGGAAACGCTATTCAAGTTCATCCGCTTGTTTGTTCCGCTTTTAATGCCGATTTTGACGGAGACCAAATGGCTGTACACGTTCCATTGTCTGACAAAGCTCAAAAAGAGGCGAAAGAAATTATGCTTTCATCTAGAAATCTATTGAATCCGGGGGACGGCAAGCCTGTAGTCCAACCTACTCAAGATATAGTGCTAGGGTGTTTCTGGATGACACAAATCGTTGACGGAGAAAAAGGAGAAGGAAAAGTATTCGCAAGTCCAAACGACGCTATAACCGCGTTTGACTTCGGCCACGTGGATCTTAAGGCTAAAATAAAACTTCCAGGAACAGACACCCCTAAATATAAAGCCTTTGCAGGGCAATTATTTGAAACTTCCATAGGACGACTCTTGTTCAATAGTGTTCTTCCTACGGATTTTCCTTTTATCAATGATGAAATGTCCAAGAAGAAACTTTCATCTATCACCGACCAACTTATCCTTAAATACGGTTCTGATAATACTCCAAAAATTCTGGATAAGATAAAAAATTTCGGATATAAATATGCCACTAAGTCTGGTATAAGCTGGGGCTATGAGGACCTTGTAATTCCTAAAGATAAAGAAATATTAGTTGAACAAGCAAGAAACAAAGTCGCTTTAATCGGGGACCAATACAAAGATGGACTCCTTACCGACAATGAGCGTTATCAAAAGATTATTGAAACGTGGGAAGGGGTAAGAAATAGCCTTGATAAGTTAGTGCCTGATGGGTTGGATAAATTAGGTCCTGTTTATGTTATGGTTACTTCAAATGCCAGAGGAACATGGGCGCAGATTGCTCAGATGATTGGTATGAAAGGACAAGTGGTTAACCCTGCCGGAAGGATTATAGATTTCCCTGTGCTTTCAAGTTATAAAGAGGGACTTACTGTTCTTGAGTATTTCATTTCTACTCACGGCGCAAGAAAAGGTCTTGCCGACACAGCTCTGAAGACGGCAAAAGCGGGCTATCTTACAAGAAGACTGGTTGATGTGGCTCAAGATGTGGTAGTAAATGAACATGACTGCAAAACAACACATGGTATCACTATTAAAAAGGAAGACGCCATAAAGAAAAATAAAAATCTTTCCACCTATATTGACGGAAGAATTCTATTAAATCCGATTAAAATAACTGTAGATAGAGAGACGCGCGAATTTAAAAAAAATCATTTAATAAACAGCGAAGAAGCGAAATTCATTGAAAATGGAGGTGTATCTGAAGTTATTGTCCGTTCTCCTATCAATTGCGAAGCTACAATAGGAATATGCCAACTTTGCTACGGAAGAGACCTCGGAAGAAATGATTTAGTGGAAATAGGCGCTACTGTAGGAGTCGTCGCCGCTCAAGCTATCGGCGAGCCGGGCACTCAGCTTACTATGAGAACTTTCCACCTTGGAGGAGTGGCTGGACGAGGAGACATTACTCAAGGTTTACCTCGCGTTGAAGAAGTTTTTGAAATGATCAAGCCTAAAAGCCCGGCAGTGTTATCTCATGAAGATGGAATAGTCAGTGGCATAACATTAGAAGGTGAAGAAAAAACTCTTACAATATTGGTAAAAGACGCCAAAGGAAAATCAGGCAAAAATGAGAAATCTTATATTATCCCGTTTGGAAGAGATATTATTGTAGAAGAAGGGCAAGAGGTTAAGCCGGGTATTCCTCTCACAGACGGGGCGATAGATATTTCCGAGCTTTATTCAACCGGAGGACAAGAAGCGGCTCAGAATTATATACTTTCTGAGATTGACACAACTTACTCTTCTCAAGGGGCGGCCATTGCAAGCAAACACATTGAAACAATTATCAGCAAGATGTTCTCAAGATTTAAGATTAAAAAGCAAGGCGATACTAAATTCAACGATGGAGAAATAGTTGAAAAATATATTCTTATTGAGGAAAATAAGAAAATGAAAGAGAAAGGAGGAGAAGAAGCCGAGTCAATCAAACAGCTTATGGGTATAAAAAAAGTAGCGCTTACAAGCGCAAGCTTCTTATCGTCAGCATCGTTCCAAGATACTACAAGGATATTGGTGCGTTCAGCCTTAAACGGAGCAGAGGACAAGCTCATAGGATTAAAAGAGAATGTAATGATAGGACGCCTTATCCCGGCAGGAACAGGCTTTAGGAAAAGAGGGGAAAGAAAACCGGAAAAAGAATACGAAACACGCGATAAGGAAGAGATGGGGAGCTAAAATTTAAACTTTCTCATCTTTGATCTTAAACATTTTGTAGGCTTAGGCGAATATATGCTACTATTTGCCTAGATACTTATTTTTTATTCTTTTATTATGTCATCAAATGTAGATCAAATAAAATCCCGTCTTTCTATCACCGACCTTATCGGTTCTTATATAAAACTCTATAAAGCGGGCGCTAACTTCAAAGTAGTCTGCCCATTCCACAATGAAAAAACTCCCTCTTTCTTTATTTCGCCAACACGTGAAAGCTGGCATTGTTTTGGCTGCAATAGGGGAGGAGATATCTTCAGCTTTGTGATGGAGATAGAGGGAGTTGATTTTCTTGAGGCTCTTAAAATGCTCGCTCTTCGCGCCGGAGTAGAGCTTAAGAGCGAGAATCCGAAAGAAAAAAATGAAAAAGATGCGTTAATGAAGATTGTTGATAACTCCGTTTCTTTCTATCAAAGCCAGCTTGTCAAAAATACAGAGGCTTATTCTTATCTTAAGGGACGCGGATTAAGCGATGATTCTATAAAAAATTCTCGTATCGGCTTTGCGCCGGATGGTTGGAGGAATTTATATGAATTTTTGAAGAACAAAAATTTCTCTGATATTGATATAGAAAAAGCCGGAATGATTATAAAATCGCCTAAAGGCTTTTATGACAGATTCCGTTCAAGGATAATGTTTCCGATTTTTAATTCTATGGGGCAAGCCGTAGGATTTAGCGGGAGAATATTTGGAGATGAAAACCAAGGAATGGCGAATGCCAAATATATAAACAGCCCCCAGACTCCGCTTTTTGATAAATCAAGAATTCTCTACGGATTTGATAAAGCCAAGAATGCCATAAGAAAAGAAAATAGCTGCGTGCTTGTGGAGGGGCAGATGGACCTTCTGATGAGCCAACAGACATCCGTTCTGAATACAGTCGCCACGTCAGGTACCGCGCTCTCAGAAGAACATTTAAAAATCATAAAGAGGCTAGCTGACAATTTAATTTTATCTTTTGATACTGATGAAGCCGGACTTGCGGCTTCAGAGAGAGCTGTCGGTATGGCGCTTGCCATGGGCTTTGAAGTAAAGATAGTATCAATAACGGAGAAAGATCCTGCCGACTTGATAAAAAAAAATCCGGAACACTGGGAAGAGGCGGTTGCCAATGCAAAGCCTTTTATAACATTTTACCTGAATACGATTATTTCAAAATTTAAGGATATAAAAGACGCCCGCAAGGAAACGGAGAAAAAGATTATTCCTCTTCTTGCGAAGATAAAAAGCGAAATAGAGCGTTCGCATTATGTGTCAGAAGTCGCCAAAGCAATCCGTCTTCCAGAAGAGCCGATAATGGAAGAATTAAAAAAATTGTTAAAACAAAATAAAAGAGAGGATTTCAAACACCATTCACAAATTGGAGTCAAAGAGAGCCAAATAGCGCCAAAGAGCCGTAGGCAATCAATAGAAGAAAGGCTTTTAGGGCTCATTTTATGGCAGAAAAAAAAAGATGAGAATAACTTTAAAGCCATTATAGACACGGTAGCTGTAAAATGCTTTGATTTATTGTCAGAAGAGGGGAAAAAGATGCTTAAAACAGAAGAAAACGAACTTGACGAACAGATAAAAAAATCTTATAATAAATTAACTTTTGAAGCAGAACTTTCCTACACTGATTCTGAGACACTGGATAAAGAGGCGGAAATTCTGTTAGCCGGCCTTGAGAAAGAAAGCTTGAAAGAAAAATTGGAAGAATTGTCTGATAGAATTCGTAAATTTGAGGTCATCGGAGACCAAGAGAATCTTGCTTCATCACTAGAGGAATTCCAAAAATTAATAAAACTTTTATAAATTTTACAAATAATAAAAAAATGAAAAATAAAAAATCACCAGCTAAAAAAAAGAATAACGCTAAAACAAAAAAAGCGGTAAAAAAAGTTATAAAGAAAAAGAAAATTTCTGCGCTTAAAAAACCGGCAAAAAAGAAAATCACTGCGATAAAAAGAGAAAAGAAAGCATCCGCGGAAGACATAGAAAAGAAAATAGAAAATCTTACAAAAAAAGGCTCTCATAGAGGGTTTGTTACCTATGCCGAGATATTAAAAGAATTTCCGCATATAGAAGATGATGTCATATTCTTAGACGAACTGTATCAAAATTTTCAAAAAGCAGGAATAGATATCCTTGAGGGGGGCGTAACCGGACTCTTAGAAGAACCAAAACCTGAGAAAAAATCAAAAAAAGCGCCTAAAAAAATGCTTCCGATGACATCTTCCTCCCAATTGGATCCTATACAAATGTATCTTAAAGAGATTGGAAAAATTTCGCTTCTAAACGCTGACGAAGAAAGAAAACTGGCGAAAGCTTCTATGGAAGGAAACGAAGAAGCAAAAACAAAGCTTGCTCAAGCAAACTTAAGATTAGTCGTCTCTATTGCGAAAAAATATGTAGGACGCAGTCCTGATCTCACGCTGCTTGATCTCATTCAAGAAGGGAATATCGGCTTATTCAAAGCAGTGGAAAAATTTGATTGGACTAAAGGATATAAATTCTCAACTTATGCGACATGGTGGATAAGGCAAGCAGTAACAAGAGCATTAGCAGACCAGGCGCGCACTATCCGTATACCCGTTCATATGATAGAGACTATCACTAAATTCAAGCAGAATTCCAGAAAATTGGCCCGTGAACTTGGCAGAGAACCGCTTGATGAAGAAGTGGCGGCAGAAATGGGCGTTGACGTTAGTAAAATTCATCATATAAAAAAGATTTCCCAAGGAACACTTTCTCTTGAGGCGCCAGTAGGAGATGACGACGAGAAATCAACGCTTAGCGAATTTGTAGCTGATGATAAGATACTATCACCGGAGCAGGAAACCTCACAGAGAATATTGAAAGACCAGATAGATGAGATAATATCCGACTTGTCTCCAAAAGAACAGAAGATATTGAAGATGCGTTTTGGCTTAGACGACGGCGTGAGCCACACTCTGGAAGAAGTAGGGAAGGAGTTCGGCGTTACCAGAGAGCGTATCAGGCAGATTGAATCAAAGGTTATAGAGAAAATTCGCCAGCATGAGAAAATAAAGCAATTAAGAAGTTATTAGTTAATTTTTAATAACTATATGAATACAGCTCATCGTTTAAAAATAAAAGTCATAATTGGAAGTACAAGGCAAGGTCGTTTTAGCGAGAAGCCGGCAGAATGGGTATTTAGTGAGATTAAAAAACGCGACGGAGTGGAAGCGGAGCTCTTAGACTTACGCGATTATCCGATGCCGTTCTTTAGTGAAGCGGTACCGCCAGCTATGAAGAAGGAACCGTATCAAAATGAAATTGTCAAAAAGTGGACGGAAAAAATTGCTGAAGCAGACGGTTTTATCATAATAAGTCCGGAATACAATCACGGTTATCCGGCAGTGCTTAAAAACGCGCTTGACTATGTCTATGGAGAGTGGAGCAGGAAGGCAGTCGGCTTTGTGAGTTACGGAAGCGTTTCCGGGGCGCGATCTGTTGAGCAATTAAGACAAGTCGCTATTGAACTTCAAATGGCGCCTATTAGGAGCGCTGTGCATCTGCCTGCTGACAAATGGATGCAAGTTTTTACGGGGAAGATGCCTGCAAATGAATTATTTGAATCTTCAAATGAATATTTAGGCAAATTCTTCGACGACCTCCTATGGTGGACAAACGCATTAAAAATAGCTCGCGAAAAGAAATAAAAAGACTACTAAATAACCAACAGATAAATTAAACGGCTCAATCAGCCACGGCGGATTGAGCCGTTTAATTGTCCAATGGGCACCCTTGGATTTCTGTTTGAAATGTTCTTGCAAAATCAATAAATAAAGGTAGAATAAATAAGAACCTGAAAAGGTTTTTAAACATTCCGCGGTAGCTCAGAGGTAGAGCAGTTGGCTGTGGACAAACGCAGCTTCCTAAGGAAACTTAGGAATGAAAACGAGGTGAATTCGGGGAAGCCTAAATTTTTTTAAAATAAGGTAATCCCGAGCCGAGCCCAGTCATGAAAATGACTTAGGGAAGGTGTAGAGACTATCCCGCAAGGGAGTAGCCCGCATGTTGCGGTCGAAGCGCCTCGCACCCCAGTTTTAATTTTAATTGAAACGGGTGATGATATAGTCCATCCCTTTAGGAAACTTTAGGATAAATGTAACCAATTGGTCGTAGGTTCGATCCCTACCCGCGGAGCTTGTAAAAATCTTACCCCCCCCATTTCGGGGGTTTTTGATTTTTTAAGCTCCGTGGAGCAAAGCAACTGTTTGCTTCGTGTGCAGAATTCGAAGAGGTTGAGCATATCGTAGCGAGCCCATTAGGGCGAAGCGAGATGCGAAACCTGTACCGTTCATGTAATGAAAGATCCCTGCCCGCGGAGTTTCCCCACTCGTTTACATATGGTCTTATCGATAAATTTAAGTTAAAATTAATACTGACATGGAATACAATCTTGAAAAATATGAATATGTGCAAGTATCTTATTTCAACTTTTTTAAAAAAGATGGAAATAAGATACCTGACAGCGACTTAAATACATTAGGATTTGATGGCTGGGAGTTGGTAAATTACAAAGAAAATATAATGTCTGGAACAAGTCTCGAGCTCAGAAGATCAAAAAACATAAACGAGAGAAGATTATATATTTTTAAGGATATGAATTACTTAAAAACCCCTGTAATAAACACATCTTTATCAACAGAGGCTGAAGATTATGTATCTGAGTGTATTTCAGAGAGAGGTCGGTGGGATAAAATACAAAATAGCAGATTCTACACAAGAGAATTGTTAATAAGTGAACTATATTCTGCACTCGGAGATTATCTAAAAATACAAAAAGAATCAGATATGATAGATAACGAAGAGTATAAAAAGTCAATAAAACTAAACAAAGACAAGCAAAAACAATTTGAAAATTTACATACAGCAGGGCAGTTTAATATTTTTGTTAACCATTTAATTTATTTATCAAATGAAGTTTTAAGATTGCCGTAAATTAAAATAAATTCCACTAGCAAAAGTAGGGAAATGAGGAAATGGAGGAAATGAGAAATGGGAAATGGAAATGAAATGGGTCATAGGGGGAAATGGGAAATGGAAATGGGGTCAGAATGGAAATGGAAATGGGGTCAGCCACTATTTATGATATAATTTACATATGCCACGAATAGAAAGAGTTGATATTGGCAACTATGTTTACCATGTAATTAATCGCGCGAATACTCGTGTGCAAATTTTTGATGGTGATAATATATGGATAGGGAAGATGGTAGATAAGTTTAAGCTTGGTCAAACACTGAGGGGTATTGGAAGACCAAAGAATGGTGGCTGACCCCATTTCTCGTTTTATCAATTTATTGTGTTAGTATTTATATATAGAACCCAGGTATTTACTAGATAATTTATCATTATGAAAATACTTATTCATTGGCTCATATCGGCAATAGCAATCCTTATCTCAGCATATCTCTTAAGTGGAGTGTATGTTGACGGCTTTATAACGGCTGTAATTATCGCAATCGTACTAGGGGCGGTTAATGGATTTGTCCGTCCTGTCTTGGTGGTACTCACACTACCTATCACCATACTGACGCTCGGGCTGTTTCTTCTTATCTTAAATACTCTCCTTATCATGCTCGTCGAGGTTGTCGTCCCTGGGTTTGAAATAGATAGCTTCTGGTGGGCGCTTATATTCGGAATTGTCCTCTCTGTCATAAACGCCATACTCCATAGCGTCTCCAAAAGTGAAGTTAAATAAAAATAAGCGGGATGGAATTTGTTCATATTCGCATGTATAGTCAGTGATATTTATAGTAAGGGTAAATAACATTTCTTCTGTATTTATAATATAATTGGACTATAGGTAAATAATCATAAGGATACTAAGAAGTGTTGAGGTATGTAAAAGTGTCGCCTGGCCTCTATTTTCGTTACCCACATATTCATCTTGCGACCTCTATTATTTTGGCAGTATAATTAAGTCATGACAAACATAAAATACATATTCCATATATCGTTTTTTGCAGTAGTGGCATTTCTAGCTGTTTCGAGTATCGCTTTGGCTGACCATGAAGCGATGGTTGCCGGGCAGGTTGTGCCTTTGGTTGACGCCAGCTTAAATCACGGCGAGAACTGTGATTATGTACATTATCACGGGGATTTAAATGGTGTATCTGATCCGTCTCCAGATGGCTGTGGACATGGCGTGGTGACGATACTTGCGCACGATGAAGATGATGAAAGCATCATTCCCGAAGTAAAAGAAAAAGAAGAGAAGGGTCGTTCCGGGATTTGGAATACCATCACCGACTGGCTTGATGTGGCGTTTCAGGCAATATCTGGAGGATTTTCACCTAAAACGGTGAGTGATTCGGTGGACATTGTAGAAGATGCGACACCATCCTTAAAAGAGACCGCCGATAACGCAGAAGAATATTTTGATACGTACGAAGATGCGCCGTCTAGAGAGCGGTACACTCTTGAAACTGAAAATCCGGAAGAGAACGCGCCAATTCCAGGAATTTATAGGTGGTTCTGGGGTTTATTTGAATAAGAGAATATTGTCCCCGTCCCCATTTCCCGCGGAGCATAAAACACAAAACACGGAAAAATCCGTGTTTTGTGTTTTATGGGTGTGTGATAGTATGAGATTATAAATATATTAAGCGTATAGGAAAGTTTAAAAATGGTGGCTGACCCCATTTCCCATTTCCCCTCGCTATTAAACGGAGTCAAAAAAATGAGCCTATCCGTAATCGCAATCAAATGTGAATGTTTGAGGATTGAGGCCCTCTTGCAATACACCCCTAAGGTAAACATTGTTTTTGTCTTTGCCGTACTCGCCATACAAAGATTTAAACGTTTCTTGGTCCGCGCCATTAACTTTCATCTCTTTATAATAGACGGCGCCTGAATCAACTCCATACATACCCAAACGACACCCTTCGTATACCTGGCGCGTCTCTGTGGTAAATGTCTCAGGGTCGGCTCCTGTCACGAGAGAACTCTCATAATATACATTACTTTTATCTTTACCAAATTCTTGAATATATGGCCCTGTGAAGATCGGCTTGAAGCTGGCGACATCTGCCCCAGGAAGCACCTTCCCTCGGTATACAATATTATTAAGATCGCGCATATAAAGTCCAGATAAATCCGGGCCGCCTTTTCCGTTTAGTAGGGCAATCTCAGCAGGGGAAGAGACGACGGAGAATGTGTCTGAGTCAATATCGGGAATCTTTTCTCCTGCATAATATACACCATTTTTATCAAGAGTGTAGTCGGAGCGAGGGCCACCCGTCACAAATATGCGAAATGTTGGTATGTCACGCTCTAGCCTTACTAGAGAGTAGTCATACTTGTAACTTTCAACATGATAGATATAGTCTTTATCTTTGAAATACCAATTCGTCAGCACTTCAAAAGAGGGCTTGTCTACATCTACTATCTCTCCGTCAAAAAAGATATGGTCCTTATCAGACGCGAGTCCTAATTGTGTATGCACTGTCTCTGTTATGGTAAATGTCTCTGTGTCTACCCCCTCTACTTCAGTATAAACAGGCATATCTGTGAGTCGCATCGTTGGTTCGGCATAATATATCACACCGTCTTTCTTCGCATATACATAGTTTATCTTTTTGTAGGGCGAGTCTTTATCTCTCCTGTCGGTGGTAGTGGCTATCCCACCTAGGGTTATATCACCGTCGTAGGGGAGAAGGACTACACCCGGAGGCAAAGGAAGGCCGTCCGGCGTAAAGTGTAAAGAGGGGCTCTTCTCCTCTGTGAATAAAAGCCAGGCAAAAATACCAGTGCTTACTATAAAAAACACGAGAAAGATTTTAAGAATATTTACCTTACTCATAGAAGGAATTATACCATATTCTTCTAAATAGACTTTTTAAGAGTATTCGAACCTTTCAGGTTTTGGTATACTTCACACATGAACGATCAACGGAAAAGGTGTTGGGGCATAAGCGGGAAATAGGGTCAGCCACTATTTATGATATAATTTACATATGCCACGAATAGAAAGAGTTGATATTGGCAACTATGTTTACCGTGTAATTAATCACGCAAATGCTCGTGTCTAAATTTTTGATGGTGATAATATATGGATAGGGAAAATGGTAGATAAGTTTAAGCTTGGTCAAACACTGAGAGGTGTTGGAAGACCAAAGAATGGTGGCTGACCCCATTTCCCCCTCTCCATTTCCCCATTTCCACTTTAGTTTTCCCGTTCGTTTTTCAAATTTGACAATATGATGATGCTATACTACCCTAGAATAGGATTCTAAAAAGACAAAAACAAGAAAAAGGGAGGGATAAATGGGAATTCTCAGAGGAATAATGAGCGGAATAGATATGGTCTTAACTCAACGAGCAAGCAACGAGGGGTTTGAAGATGGTGCTAACGGAGAAGCACCTCGAGTAGTTTTTGGTTCATCAAGGTTTGAAGAAGCGTATAACAGAGGATATCAGGCAGGAAGAGAGTCACACCCCACCAAGATAATGGGTGGTATAGCAAAGGCAGTAAAAAAGATTGATGATCTTTAAAGTAGCGTATGGAGGTTTTTGCCTTCGCCAAAATTTATAACCCGCCAAGTCCACACGACTTGGCGGGTTTTTTATTTTATTTTGCGATATAATGCGAAGATATGAGAGATAGACCACTTATCTGGGTGGGATTTTTTATCGGCTCTTTTGTCGGTGGTTATATACCGGCGCTCTGGGGAGGGGGTCTGCTTTCCATGTCATCTGTCCTCTTAAGCGCTGTCGGCGCCTCAATAGGCGCGTGGATAGGCTACCGGCTTACGTAAATATGCTAAAGTGGAGGATATGAACCCGACAGATATAAAAATTGACCCTGAGTGGAAGGAGGTGATGGCAGACGAGTTTAAAAAGTCATATTTTGAAGAGATTGCGAAATTTGTGAAAGACGAATGCAAGACGAAGGCTATCTGCCCTCCGTCCAAGTCCATCTTTAGCGCCTTTAACCTTTGCCCTTTTAGCAAAGTCCGGGTCGTCATCCTTGGGCAAGATCCTTACCATGGAAAGGGGCAAGCGCACGGGCTCTCTTTCTCCGTGCCGGACAGTGTAGATATACCTCCCTCTCTGAAGAATATCTACAAAGAGCTCCAACAGCGACCTCGGACTGCCGATACCGAAGACGGGCAACTTGGAACATTGGGTCAAGCAGGGGGTCTTGCTTCTAAATGCTATCCTGACGGTAGAGGCCAACAACCCCGCCTCGCACAAAGGGAGAGGCTGGGAAGAATTTACCGACGCTGTCATCAAGAAGCTCTCCGACGAGAAGGAGGGGTTGGTGTTCCTCCTCTGGGGGAAATACGCCGAAGAGAAAGGGAAGATAATAGACGACAAGAAGCACTTAGTGCTCAAGGCAGCGCACCCTTCTCCGCCCACTCCGGCTTCTTCGGTTGTAAGCACTTCAGTAAGACGAACACATATCTTACTTCCAGAGGTGAGAAGCCCATACATTGGGTGTAAGCCACCAGTCATTAAATTTTTAATATCATTCCCGGCAGTTCTCTGTTAAAATATACTTATGAGAATAAATAATTTCTTTAAGTTAATAATCTCAATTGGTGTTTCGCTTTCTGCGGGCGCAATTGGCGCGGTGTTTACCACGTCTGCAATTCCCACTTGGTATCTAGGGATCGTGAAGCCTGCGCTTAATCCTCCGGCGTGGATTTTTGGACCAGTTTGGACGACGCTTTATGTGCTGATGGGCGTTGCGGTATTTTTGATCTGGTTATCCTACGCTCCCGCCGACACTGAAGCTATGGCGGGCAAGAAGACCTCGTCATACAAAAAGAAAGAAATCAAGATTGCGATTGGCGTGTTTGGCATACAGCTTTTCTTAAACGCTGTCTGGTCAATTATTTTTTTCGGTTTGCACAGCCCGGGATGGGCGCTCGTTGATATTATCTTCCTTTGGCTTGCTATCGTCTGGACGATGATTGTCTTTTACAAAATCTACAAGCCGGCGACATATCTCCTCGTGCCATATCTTCTCTGGGTTAGCTTTGCTTCGTATCTGAATTATTCGATCTGGATGCTTAATTAGAACAACATAAACGACATAAAGGGCTGTGCTTCGTGTCGCTTATTAGCTACCATTGACGATTTACTTTATATCTATTAAGCTGACAAAAGTTATCATCCCTTTAATCATGCAAAAAGGGTCAGGGCTCCTTAAAAATATAACGAATCAAAAACCTTAAACAGGAGAGTGCCGAGATGAAAAGCCTATTTTTATTGCTGTTTTCTTTCATCACCAAAAGAGAAGTGATGGAGACAAAGAGCTTTGAAGAGCTCTGCGCTGTGGCAGGTAAACTGTGTATCTACCGCAAGTCTGGCCTTATAAATCGCCGCTTAAATACAAGATATATAAAGTATATCGTGCGCAAGGCGGCAACCTTGGAGCTTAGTGCCGAAGAAACACGAGATATTGCTAAGATAATCTCAGGGTTGAGTAAGCGGGCAGGCGGAACCCTTGTGAAAATTTACATTCATAAGAAAACCGTCTACGCTAAAGATCTTCCTTTTCTGCTCGGGCTTGGTTCCGAATCATACCCAGAAGAGCTGAGACATCAGTTGACCAAGACCATAGAAAAACTCGTCATGGAGGCAAGGGTAGGACATGGAGACTTATTAATCCTTGCCGGCGTCCTCAGAGGCGAAAACTATACTGGCTATGGAAGTATACAACGCGAATTGATCGACCCAAGTGTCGTCGAAGAAATAGTCGACAGTCTTGCATTATCAACGGAGTTCGTAAGCAGAGAGGAGGCAGAGAAATACAAAGAGCTTATAAGAGCCCCTTTTACCATGTCAGACATTAGGCAACGGATAGCAGAAGCGTTAGCCGAGAACGACAAGGTCTATTCTTTCGATGAAGCAATAGGCCTTCTGCACCGTCTAAATGCCTTATACGACGAGGGCAACAGTACAAGATGTGAAGCCCTGGTAAAACAAGCCTTCGTTCTTGCAGAGAAGGAGATCACATCTTTGGAATGCGCTTATAGGATGCTGTCTCTCTTTGATCCAAAAGATACTTGTCTGGGAATAAAGAACGGCATCATGGCAAAGACTATGTCCTTAATCCCCAAGTCAAAATGCCTGTCATTTGACGACTTGGCCTTTTTCATCAACAACATAGAGTCATCCGCTAGCATGGTCACTAAGAAGATCATGGAAAATCTCCTTAAGACAACCAAGTTGCAGGCGATGACCGTGGATGACGCAATAAACATGGCCTCGAGATTCAAAAAAGAAGACATTCGTTACGTCTTTCTCCGCCTTTACGTGGAGGAGATATGGAAGCCCAACTTCAGTGAAGCTCTCATTCTCTGGAGATACTATGAGGACATAGATGATTTTCCTAAAGACGAGATGGATACTTCCATCTTCTCTGCTTTAGAGAGAGACAAAGTCGAGTTCGGAGCCAAAGAGCTAATTCGGACTCAAATATGGAAGAGAAAAGGTGACAAATGCAAGCACCTAAAGATGACGGTGTCAAAGACAGAAAAGATAGAGATGTTTATAAAAGAAGTGGTAGAGGAGAGTAAGGCTCTCTCGGCCTAACAAACACCAAATGCACACACCGGCCCCTTAAAAAAGGGCTGGTTTTTTTGATTGCGACCACAAAGCCTCGGTGATATAATATGAATTATTAACTTTAACTCAACGATAACAACAAGAATATATTGGACAATCTAGACGAAATTTAGATTTTTTAAAATAAATAGTATATAATCATATCTATGGCAAAAAGAATTACAGGAGTAGGGAAGAATAAAGCCTCCCGCTCAAAAAAGACTAAAAAAAGGCTTACAGTAAAAAAGGAGATGCTGGCTAAAAAGGCCGGCAAAAAACGCAAATAGACTTATTTGCCACTGGTCAGTTCAACAAGTAAGTGCAACACTTTGATTAAACAGATAATATCAAAGTGTTATGAAATACAAGCATTTAACGATTGAGGAAAGGGAAAAAATA